>CALKDE010000171.1 GCA_938082955.1 uncultured Pseudomonadales bacterium | reverse complement strand
AACCAATCTATAAACTCTTTAGCGCCAGGCATTGGTGCCATCGTTGAGATGACTTCCTGAATGTCCGGAAGTCCTAAGCCGTGCTGGTTGAGAATAGCCAGGCGCTGCTTCATTAACACGTCATAATCGGGAATATCGCGGGTAGTTGCTGCCAACTCATCGATACCTGTCTTCTCTGCAAACCCGATCCAAATCTCGGGCACTAATACTCCTTCTAAATCTAAGCAGGCGATTTCCATGACGTGCACTTCTCCTTTTAAGGGTATTCAATTGTGCGTGCTAATTGGCATCTAAACCAGCGGATTAAGCCGGCACTTTTACTGAGCTTGGCCGCCGCCGCAGCTCGGTCACTTGAAACAGCGTAAATCTAGCAGAAATCGCGAAGCCCGAACAGACGCGCAAGCGACTGTGTAGCTGTGTATTACTAGATATTGATTTAATGGCGCGAGAAACATCAATATTTGGTATAAGAATTCATTTTAGCTGTCTAAACTATTGTTTTGCTCAGAGTTTTTTACGTGGAACATCGTCTCTGAAAATTCGCCAATTAGTTTACTCCTCCGCTGGTAAGCATCGTCCACGCTCACACTTTACCCAGACCACCAAATAGCCGAGAATGTGCACGCTGCCCACACTTGGAATAGCTCCCTCAGCCACAAACACTCTAATGATCACAGCAAAAGAGATAGACGAACTCAATATACGACTCAGCAACAGCGAGCCTAAGGATATTATCCAGCAGGTCAGCGTGCTGTGGCCTAAGCTGTGCATTTCATTCAGCGGGGCTGAAGACGTAGCCTTAATAGAGATGGCGACCAAGCTGATAGATAAGCCGGCAATCTTCACTTTAGATACAGGGCGAATGCACCCTCAGACCTACGAATTCATTGAGAGCGTCCGCAGGCATTACAAGCTGCCTATTGAGACACTTCACCCGGACTCCGATCGACTAGGCCAGCTAATCCAAGATAAGGGCCTCTTTAGTTTCTTTGAGGATGGTCACGAGGAATGCTGTCGCATCCGCAAGGTAGAGCCACTGAGGAACAAGCTGGCAACGGTAGATGCCTGGATTACCGGCCAGAGACGCGATCAGAGCCCAACCAGGGCCGATGTGCCCGTAGTTCAGCTCGATAGCAGCTTCTCTAGCGCGGAGCACCCTGTTATTAAGATAAACCCGCTGGCTAATTGGAGCTCTGAGGATGTCTGGAATTACATTCGCCTGTTTGATGTGCCCTACAATAAACTGCACGATGTGGGCTTTATCAGCATAGGCTGTGAGCCCTGCACCCGCGCAGTAGGACCGAACCAGCATGAACGAGAGGGTCGCTAGTGGTGGGAAGAAGCCACAATCAAGGAATGCGGCCTGCACAGGGGCAACATCCAGGACTAGGCTGCAGCTGCTTCAAAGCTAAGTCAGCAGCCTCAGAGTACGGGTAGCTCTATATCCCCTACTAACTCATCCACTTCAGCCATGCTCTTCGCTTCTAGGCTTCTGCGCACCAAGTCTCTGTTGAGATGTGGAGCAAACATTTCAATAAAATCATACATATAGCCACGAAAGTAACTATTACGACGGAAGCCGATCTTGGTGGTACTTGGCTCGAACAGCCCGCTGGCATCCAGCACCACCAGATCCTTATCTATCTCTGCATCGAATGCCATACTGGCCACTATGCCAATGCCGAGGCCAAGCCGAACATAGGTTTTGATGACATCTGCATCGGCTGCCGTCAATACAACCCGGGGCTTCAAACCTTGCGCATCAAACGCCTCATCAAGCTTGGACCTGCCTGTGAAACCAAACGTGTAGGTGATTATAGGATAACTTGCTATTTTATATAGGCTTATCTCACTTTCTTCAATGAGTGGGTGACCTTTTGGCACGAGAATCGATCGATTCCAGCGATAGCAAGGCAGCATGTGCAGGTCCGTATACAGCTCGAGTGCCTCTGTTGCTATTGCAAAATCTGCTTCGGCGTTCACCGCTGCGGCTGATATCTGGGTCGGAGTGCCCTGATGCATATGCAATGCGACATCAGGATACTTATCGATGAAGCATCGGATAATGGGCGGCAATACGTAGCGGTACTGAGTATGGGTGGTTGCTAGCGATAGGTTGCCTCGGTGTGCGTCACTATGCTCCTGAGCTAGCGACTGGATCTTCTCTATCTGCTGCAAAATTTCCCCACTTGTCTCCAGTATCTCTAGTCCGGCTGGCGTAATTTCAACAAGATGCTTCCCGCGACGAGTAAATATTTGTAGGCCGAGCTCTTCTTCTAACAATCTAATTTGCTTGCTAATACCTGGTTGTGAGCTATACAGGTGAGCGGCCGCCTGAGAAACGTTTAGGCCCTGCTTCGCGACCTCCCAGATATATCGAAGTTGATGCAACTTCATAGCCCATCCCTTAGCGTTATGCGAAAGGCAAAGCTTATTCCATTTAGTTATAAAAATATTCTTAAATATTCCTTTATTGATAATTATCTTCAGCCTACCCTCGCGCTTTCAATACCCACATAGAGCGAGTTCACACAGATACCAACATGGAACTGATCCTACATATTTCAGCAGGCGCCCTAGTTGGATTTGCCATAGGTATTACCGGCGTAGGTGGCGGCTCGCTGATGACTCCTGTGTTGCTACTGTTTGGCTATCCAGTCCCGATAGCGATTGGGACAGACCTTCTCTACGCAGCTATAACGAAGGCTGGTGGTGCCCTGTCCCACCACCACGCAGGCA
>CALKDE010000170.1 GCA_938082955.1 uncultured Pseudomonadales bacterium | reverse complement strand
CGCAAGGGCCTTCGATGCACGAAGCGGAGAGAAGGTCTGGGAATTTGAGTCCGTACCTGGACCGGGAAATCTCGGACACGATACCTGGGAAGGTGATAGTTGGCGCGGAAGATTAGGCGCCAATGCCTGGCCATTCTATTTTACCGTCGATGAACAACGCGGACTAATCTATCTCCCCCTCGCCTCGCCAATCCCATTCGGTTACGGTGGCGACCGCGCAGGCAACAACCTTTTCTCTAATTCACTAGTGGCAGTCGATATCCGCAGTGGGGAATACCGCTGGCATTTCCAAACCATTCATCACGACCTATGGGATCACGATCCACCCGCGCCTCCGGCATTATTTGACATAGAAAAAGATGGCGAGTTAATTCCAGCGCTAGGCGTGACAACTAAATCGGGCTACCTGTATTTGTTAAATAGAGAAACCGGGGACGCCATCTTCGGCATCGAAGAGCGCGCCGTTCCCGCCAGTGATGTGCCAGGCGAGGAGACTTCTCCCACGCAACCGATTCCGACTAACCCGCCCGCATTAGCGCGCGTAAGCTTCGATGCATCCGATCTAGTCACTGCGGCTGACACATCACCAGAACATGCCGCCGCTTGTTCGCAGCTACTCGCTAACTCTGGAAACGTTACAAACCAAGGCCCATTTACGCCTTGGGCCTACAGACCCAATGGCGCTGGAGATAACACCACGCTGCTATTCCCGGGGCTTACCGGCGGGCCGAACTGGGGTGGTGTAGCGTTCGACCCTGCCAGCAAGTACGCCTTCGTCTTTGCTGGCGACATAGGCAGCTTTGGCTGGGTAGAAGAATCTGAAAACGGCGCCGAGTTTCCCATGCAACGTCGCGGCCCTAGGCCTGGCAACTTTCAAGTGACTATCGATGGCATGTCTTTGCCCTGCCAGAAGCCGCCATGGGGAACCCTATCAGCTGTAGATACAACAACGGGCAATATCGCCTGGCAGCAAACACTAGGACTGAGTGAAGTACTCCCCGAGGAAAACCAGAACACCGGAAGAGCTGGGCGTGCCGCTGCCTTGGTGACTGCTGGCAATCTAATATTCATAGCAGCAACAGATGACAACCGTCTGCGTGCTTTGGACACAATGACTGGGCGACAACTTTGGGAAACAACTCTAGCAAAACGCGGAAACGCAAACCCCATGACCTACCGGGGCGCGGATGGCAATCAATACGTGGTAATTAGTGCCACAGATACCCTGCGGGCATTCCGGCTACCGTAAACGATCTGCTGACACAGCCCGCTCAGCCTAGTCACTCGCGACTAGGTTAGGCCGCTGCTGTAAGAAGTCTGTTACCTGTTCGTAGGCCAGCGCAAATTCCAGCACCTTCTTATCCTCTCCGAAGCGGCCCATGACCTGAATCCCCATGGGTCTGCCTTGCTCATCAAAGCCAGCAGGTACATTCACCACAGGATTGCCAGCAAGGCTTGCTGGGATAACCACCTCCATCCAGCGATGGTAGGTATCCATCTTTTTGCCCGCTATCTCACTCGGCCAGTGAATGTCTTTAGAAAATGGAAAGACCTGGGCTGTTGGCAACACAAGAAAATCGAATTGCTCCAACAGATGGACTACCTCTTGATACCACCTCGCTCTGGCATTGCCAGCGTCATTGATCTGCCGCGCAGTTAATATCAAGGACTGTTCAATTTCCCAAATATACTCGGGCTTGAGCAGCGCGCGTTGCGCCGGATCGTCATACATTGATTGAGAGCCACTGCGGCCCAAGTTTCGAAGATCGACCCATGTACGCCACAGCGCTGCCATATCGAAATTTGGCATACAGTACTCGACCTTCGCGCCAGCCGTCTCCAGCAAGTTGAGGCTAGATTCACAGATATCGAGCACACCGGCCTCCATCGCCAGATATTTCTCAAAATCTCCCATCCAGCCAATCTTAATGTCCTGCAAATTAAGTGGCGTGAATTGTTCTGCTTCGGGCAGACTGTAACGCATCACATTTGGCTCACCACTCACCGGCCCCGCAATGCTGAGCAACAATCGAATCGTATCTTCGGTATTCCTACCCATTGGGCCTGACGTCGAGAGGCCCCTATTTAACGAATCTCCGCCGCCTACTCGGCCCTTCGAAGGCCGAAAACCAATGACGTTGTTGAAGGCGCCGGGGTTTCGCAACGACCCCATCATGTCGCTACCATCCGCCACGGGTAGCATATGTGTGCCCAGACCGCATGCAGCTCCACCGCTACTGCCACCTGCCGTGAGCGCAGGATTCCAAGCGCTGCCTGTAGCGCCAAAAACTTCATTGTAAGTCTGAGACCCAAGACCAAACTCTGGCGTGTTTGTCTTACCTATAAAGATCGCACCTTGTGCTCTAACACTGGCGACGAGCGAGCTATCCTGGGTAGCAACTCGATTTGCATAGAGTCGTGATCCGCTGGTGGTAATCATACCTTCGACGTTAGCAAGATCTTTTACTGCGTGGGGCATGCCGTGCATCCAGCCCCAGTACTCCCCCTTGTCCAGCGCGGCATCCGCGCGGCGAGCCTGGCCTAACAGACCGTCTTGTTCGGCTAGGTTAACTATCGCATTGTAAACAGGGTTGTATCGATCGATGCGTTGCAGGTATGCCTGCATGACTTCGAGACAGCTGACCTGCCGATCGCGGATCGCTGCAGAGAGTTTGGAGGCCGAGAGCTCGGTAATGTCAGCAGGTAGCTCACTGGCTAGCAGTCCAGCCGGCACAAGCATCGAGATGGAAGCTGCAAGGGAGCCGTGTAGTGATGTGTTTAAAAATTCTCGGCGTTTCATTTCAGGCACCTATAAGAATAATAAATCAGTCAAAAAAAATGAGTTCCCAGAAATCACTAAAAACCCCCGAACAAATCCAATCCTAAAATATCCGCGTAGCGTTCCTCGAGAATATCCTGCTTGCTGAGATTACCACTGAGCAAGAGAACGATGTCTGTCGCGATGACTTCTACCGTCTGTTTCTGCGTATCGAAATCAGGCGCAAGCTGAATAGTTGAGCCCCATAAAGACAGCATGCGTGTATCGATTTGGCGAACGTCATTGTGCTTGGACCATTCACTTCCTATGGCTATGCCTAACAAATTCAATTGCTCTAGCAGTTCCTGCTCAACCTCAGGAGCAGGCGCTGCATAGACGTAGCCCTGAATATCTTGCCATCCGGACTGATAGGCAAGATTACCCTGATAGAAACTCAACACCCACTCGAGGTATTCAGTTTTCGACTGACGTCCTTGGTTCTCTTCGTCCGCATCGTAGGCCTCTATAAAAACCTGAGTTTGTGGAATCGAATCCGGCCAGTCTTTTAAATTGGGCCCGATGCAGGAAGCCAAGAATAGGCAAAAAACCGTAATGAGAAAAGGCTTTCTACTGCTACTAGCTGTCTTTTTTAATCGCCAAGCTACCGCTGTCATGAGTTCAATCAAGTCCTTTACTATCCGCGTCATTTACTGAACAAAACATTCTTACCAGCCCACCGCCTGACCGTCTTTACGATGGTCCGAGCCGGCGCGGTAAACACCATTCACCGGATGATCCTCATCAATGCTCTGCTGACCGAAGACAGGATCGGGCAGCGTGGAATCTTTACTAAATAGGATTCCCTGATACCCACCTACTCTGCCACCATTTACAGAACGAACATTGTGGCCCTTCGCCTGTAACGCTCGACCTACGAGACTGTAAAGATTGTCTTCCAAAGAGAGCGTGTTGCTGTTCTGGCTATGGGTAAAGCGTGCCGCATCGGTAGTCATCTGAATATTCATACCGTTATCTATAACGTTCACCATATGCTGAACATGCGTCTCGGGTTGCACAGAGCCGCCCATATTGCCAAACGTCATTAGAGGCTCATCGTTATGTAGTACGAAGCCCGCTATGATGGAATGGAACGGCCGCTTACGCGGCGCAACCTCATTCGGGTGACCCTCTTCCAACGAAAAGGCAACGCCGCGGTTGTGCAGCATCATTCCATACGGCGCGATTGTCGCTCCGCTACCGTAGACAGAAAAAATGCTGTGTATGAGTGAAACCATGTTTCCCCATCGATCAGCCGTGGTCAGGTAGATTGTACCGCCATCCAAGCCCCCCGTAATTGAGGGCTCGGTGGCTACATCCATGTCGATACGATCGCAGAGAGTCGCTGCATAGTTTTTCGATAGCAACCTATCCACAGGAATATCGGAGAACAGAGGATCGCCGTTATAAGCCTGCAAATCAGAGTAGGCTAGCTTCTTCGCCTCGACAAGAAAGTGCCAGTAATTCGGGTTTGATGGGCCCAGAGCCGACAAGTCGACGTCGTGCACCGGTGCGCAGACCTCCAAGATGTTCAACATCTCCAGCGCGGCAAAGCCCTGCCCCGGAGGAGGCAGCTGAAACACATCATAGCCGTGATAGTTTGTGCTAATCGGCTCGATCCATTCGGACTCGAACTCGGCCAGGTCAGCGTGCGTCATAACACCCCCGTCTGCCTGCATCTTCGCGACGATAGCATCGGCAATGGGTCCCTTGTAGAAAGCATCTCTGCCTTGCTCTTGAATGAGACGCAGCGCGTCCGCTAATTGGGGATTGCGAATAATGCTATACAGTGGCGGTACTTCACCGTCGTTGAGGAAAGTCGCTGCAGAATCAGCATCGCCGCGTAGTTTTTCTACCACGGAACTTATATCTTGGTGTCTTCGCTCTGCCTGCCCCCAGCCCTCGTCGGCGACCTGAACCGCTCTGGCAAATGTCTCCTTGAAACCCATAGTCCCGAAGCGATTTAATAAGGCATCGTAGCCGCTTATCGCACCGGGCACGGTTGCCGCATTGACACCACTGCCGGGCACGCGTTCAACGCCAAGGCCCTCCTTAAAATACTCGGGCGTCCATCCCTTTGGTGCCCAACCTGCAGAGTTCAGTGCATAGAGCTTCTTATCTTGGGCACTCCAAACCAAAGCAAACAGGTCTCCGGCTATACCGGTATCATTTTGTGAGGTGACATCCAGAACCGCGGCGGCAGCTACGGCCGCATCGATGGCGTTGCCGCCACCTCGAAGAATCTCCAGCCCTGCCTGTGCCGCGATCGGGTCGCTAGTTGCTACCATGCCATGACGCGCAATGACTTCTGAACGGCCCTGACCTAGCCAACCCTGTCCACGAGACCCGGCAGCAGCCACAACGTTAGCAGCAGGATTGCTACTCTTCTCAGTGGGGATGCCAAATGCGTTCGGCGATTGCGCCATACTCGACGTCAGCGGCAAGGCAGCAAGTAAGATGATTGCAACGCCGCGGGCCAAAATCTCCGGTAAGTTAACTGTAGCTAATATCATGTTTCATTCTCTCCTTCGCTTAACTCGAATTCAAATGCCTAGTGTGGGTGCGCCGCAAGGTGCTGCGCCAATAGGTCTTTCCCGTAGTCGTTGCCATTCGGCGTTCTTACAATCGTATGGATATGATCGCGAGTAGGCGTGCCAGGTGTATTGATCTGAGCCGTTCCAACTGGATTCTGATGATCAAATTCAATCAAGATTACCGGGCTGTGTATTCTGTAGTAGAAAATCGCGTCCTCTTCAGCACTACCAACCCAAGAAAAATAGGTATCATCAATATGCTCCCCAATTTCATTCATGGTGATATTGGCGTGAGGCTCGCGAAGGTTCGCCACATAGACACGCACAAGGTTTAGTAGTTGCGATTTCTGCGCAGTACTCATTTCACTCCCACGCAGCCCTTCGAAGTCGAGCGTAAGATTGTCTTCATTGGCAGCGGCCAGCTGATTGTTGCGTGTCTTATTGGGATCGATAGTGGCTACAACCTGCTGGCTCCTTTCCAGTGATTGCATAAAGGCGAGGCCGTGATTCTGCTCGTCCTGCATTATGCGATTACCCGCATACTTGCCCTGCTCGGAGTTCGCAGGCTCGCCACCCCAAAAAGCTGGTGTCATGACGACTTGATCGCCTAATACGAAGAAATTAATAATTAGATGATGGCCATCCAACTGCCAACCCCAAGGCTCGGTTGTGGATGGAATACCCATGACAGTGAAATAGTATTTCTCTTCGCCGTAACGAATTGGCTCGCCGTTTAACTCGAGCAATGATTGTTCGGTTTTCATAATGTCTTGAGTCTGCGCTACGCCCTCAAAACTAAGCGATGCACGCAGCAAATCCCATGCCGCTGTCTTTTGCTGTGCGGACATCTCTTCGAGACTCACGCCGTGTCGTGAAAAAATGCCGACATCCACGTTAGACCAATTACGCCACTCCGGGTCATCAACAGCGTATTGTGTCCTACTCAACTCGGCGCCAGTTAGGGTGCCAAGAAAGCTAGATGCCGCCGAAACAATTGAA
Source organism: uncultured Pseudomonadales bacterium (assembly GCA_938082955.1). Taxonomy (GTDB): domain Bacteria; phylum Pseudomonadota; class Gammaproteobacteria; order Pseudomonadales; family Pseudohongiellaceae; genus UBA9145. The sequence continues at coordinate 1,010 of CALKDE010000170.1, read as the reverse complement.
GCTGTAGACGCGCCCGTAGACTTCAATGGAAACAGATCGCTAACAACACCCTGTGATGTGGCGACACCTCGAAAGGGTTTGCCGATCGCCTCAGCCAGCCCACGGGAGAATATGCGCTTGGTATTGAGGAGCCCTTCAGAATAGCCACTATCGGCGCTAGTATTGGACTGAGCATTAGACTGGGAATAAATTTGTGTTGTTGATACAACAGCCACAACGATCAATAAACTGGTACTGGCGAGGATCTTCTTCATAAGCCACTCTCTGTGGAGCCTGAAATTGATGGACAATAGCAGGCTACCTGCTCGCAGAAGATGCTGCAAGCCGAGAATCGTGGGGGTTTTCGCTATTCGGCCATTACCCGTCGCAGGGCTTCCTCATCGCGCCAACGACCGCCACGAAGGCGAGCTAGGAAGACCACAGCGATCGCCAGAATCATAACCACGAAGGCCAACCAAGACGCTTTCGGCCCCCATTCAAACACGCGAATTATGAGGTACTGCGCCACGAGCATAACCCAATGCAGCGTGACCGAGGTGTACATGATCCAGCGAGTATCGCCCGCGCCGCGCAATACGCCGCCGCACACCTGAATAACGGCGTCGGCCATCGCATAGCTGGACAAACCAATCATCATAAAGGCGGCCAGCTCCAAGATCTCACTGAAGTCGCCGTCTGGCGGCGCGAACACCTCAACCAAAGCGAATCGAAAAGTAATGTAGATGAAAGCCAATATCGCTGAATATGTCAGGCCCAACACGAAACCAGCGGTGATAGCCTCATTCGCTCTCTCCATGTTCTGTGCACCTACGAAGCGGCCTATCATGCCAATGAGACCTATGTTTAAACCCACCATCGGCACGAATGAAATTATGTCCCAGTTAAAGACGATTGCTGCTGCCGCTCCTTCGGTAATCCCATATCCCTGAAACATGAGAAGAAACAAATTGAATGCAGCTACATTCAAAAACAGCTCTAGACCTGAGGGAAAACCGAGACGAACGAAGCGC
>CALKDE010000169.1 GCA_938082955.1 uncultured Pseudomonadales bacterium | reverse complement strand
ACACAATCGGTAGCAGCTTTTGCATCGCAGACCTTCTTCTCGCTCATACGTTTAATTGGGCGATCCGTTTCGAGTTCGACGTGCCTGACAAATATATTGCACTGCGTAACCGGCACTATCTAAGGCCCGCTGCCCAACGAGCGATGGCAGTCGTTGAATAGACATGCATTCGACTGACCACTCGAACCTGGTAAGAGCGTGTCGAGCAATTCTGTGTTGCGCGGCAGTGTTGCTGACCCAACTTGCTGCGGCGCAGAATAGCGAGAACGCTGCTATCACTCCTGATACACTTGAGTACTACTTAGTGCAGGCGTTTCAGGCGCCGACGGTTCAAACTCGCATTGCGTTAAATCACATTGGCATCGAGGTTCACCCTGTAGATGACGGTTTTCTGGTGACCGCTTCATTGGAGGGCTATCCAGCACATCAAGTCGGCATAGAACGCGGAGACAAAATTTTACGCGCCGATGAAAAACCATTTCACCCTGTATATTCCTTTAATGCCAAAAATAGCGAGCCCAACGATTTCTCTCCCGCCAACGCTGTGCATCTGTTGGAATTCGAAAGGCGAGGCGAAGTTGCATCCGTCGAGATCAGTCCTGTTTTTGAAAATCTTTACGACAGTTATCGTTCCGCTATTCTGAATAGTGTTCAAGAATTTTCCGTGGGGAACAAGACAATTGGCTATATACGAATCTGGGGGCTTTCACGTAGCACATCGGATCTGTTCACCCTAGAACGCACAATGCGAATGTTCAGGGATAGCGACGGTATGATAATTGATCTGCGAAACTCTTACGGCTTCCTAAGCTCTAAACATTTGGATTTGTTTGTTCGAAATGATCGTGGAAATTTTGAAGTATCAGATGCTTCAAATCGGCATGCAGCAATTGCACAAAACTTCCCTGCAAGTGCAACGCGAACATTTACGCGACCTATCGTCGTTTTAGTCAACTCAAAGACTCGCGGTGGAGCAGAATTGTTTGCGCATGGACTGGCAAAGCCAGAAAGGACAACAACGCTTGGCGAGAGTACCGCTGGGAAGATTGGAAGCTACTCGCACAACGGAAACACTATTCGCTATTCGCCAGCAGACCAAGTTTTAATCGACGGCCAGATCTTCGAATCGCAAGGAGTGGTGCCGAATGACTCCGTTGCTTTTCCCTTCAGCCAAAGTAGCCGCAGTGACCCGCAGTTCGAAACTGCCGTAGATGTTCTGTTGGGAGTAATCTAGCCCCGTCAAGTCAAATCCAGTGGCGCTCCCTCACCGCTAGCTTCCCAAGACAAGTCACGGTGATCAAAGCCACTCTCGATCGTTGGCTTGACGATTCTAAAAAAAGGAGAAAGATCAAAATCTCTGGGTGTGAAGTGAGTGAAATGCGGCCTGTATAGGAGCGGCACCTCACCACTGTGCCCGCCTGCTGCTTTACGCTGCGGAAGGATCGGATAATCTATCGATTGAAAAGACTCCGCAATCAGCGTCGAACAAATTGCCTTGGTTGGCTCACCACTACCTAGACTTAACAAGGAGCGACGGTAGCGATTCGGAACTGCCGGCTTTTGAATAACATAGCGAATCAGGTCGGCCACATTCTTTAAATCATACTGATGACCAATTCTCTGACGAGCGAATTCTGCCAGCTGCGCTGCTTCTTCTTCACTCAAGTTAACTGGCCGGCAGATCCGCAGATTAGAATTGGCATAGTGATCCAAGTTGGTTAAATGGACACCTTTCTTCAGGTTTGCTTCCAAAAGGTTGAGATGGGAGCTACCCGCCCCCTTCTCACCGACATAGAGGCAAGCATGAGACCAAGTGGATTGCGTGAGGTACTTGATTGCCGTACTAATACGCGTATTTCCGTCCACCAATACGATGTCACCCTTCTCCAGAGTCATCGCGACATCAGCTATCGCGACCGTATCCAGCCTCTGATAACCCGGCAGCTCTTTACTGAGAAAGGCAGCAAGACGCTCACCGATGACACGCTTTAGAGAGTTAAACATCTAGACCTTCTTATGCACAATGATGTAGCTAGATTGGCTCTTTTGAAGCCCAGAAAATCAGGTATACTAATGCGCCCGTATCCGCAGCACGCCGAATACTATGGCCGGTACTAAGACCGATATTAAGACCGATATTAAGACCGATACTAAGACCGAATTAAACAACTGAATTGACGTAAGTGTAATCGAATCGACAGGAGTAGGAAAATGACCAAGGCATATAACAAATTCTTCATCAACGGCGAATGGGTAGAGCCCTCAGACCGCTCAACTCTTAACGTAATCAATCCAGCGACAGAAGAAGCATTTGCAACCATCAGCATGGGTACTGCAGACGATGTTGACGCGGCAGCAAAGGCTGCACGAACGGCCTTTCCAGCTTGGTCACAATCTACCATCGAAGAACGCAAAGCCGTTATTGGCAACATTATCGCGGGTATGAAAGCACGCGGTGACGAGATTGCTACAGCTATTTCCAATGAAATGGGCGCACCAATGGGCCTCGCCAAGACTGCGCAATTAGGCAGTGGCATGGGGCATTTTGCGAATATTCTAGGCATTCTAGACAGCTACGAATTCGAAGAAGTACGCGGCAGCACAAAAATCGTAAAAGAAGCAGCCGGCGTCTGCGGATTTATTACCCCTTGGAACTGGCCACTTAACCAGATCGCCTGCAAGGTAGCTCCGGCGATTGCAGCTGGTTGC
>CALKDE010000168.1 GCA_938082955.1 uncultured Pseudomonadales bacterium | reverse complement strand
CTTGGTTTCCGCTCGGTCCAGAGCGTTATTCTGCCGATTCACTTCTTCTAACGAACGGGTGACTACCCGGGCGCCGCCGCCTGGCAACTCAGCCAGTTCTAGCGATTCTAGATCGACGTTGTGAGGGATGTTCTTATCTATCGCTAACTTGATCTGACCTCGGCGGGCGTTGATCGCCACAAACAGACCTCTAAGCACCACGGCAACAATGGCTAAGCCCAGCAATAAGATAACAAGTTCGCGTCCATTCATAGGAAATCTACAATACTCTATAAGAAAGCGTTAAAAGCGCAAAATTTTTTAATGTTGTCTTACAGTTAGCACATTTTCTTTAGCACAGAAACGGGCTTATTGAAGCGAGGTACTTGCGAGAGTAACTAACAGGGCGCCTAAGCCGTTACATGGCAGCCAATTCTGCCGCCTCTTCGATATCAACTGCAACGATTCTGGACACACCGGGCTCATGCATAGTCACACCTAAAAGCTGGTTCGCCATCTCCATAGTAATCTTGTTGTGAGTGATGAAGATGAATTGAACGCTCTGAGACATCTCCCTCACCAGGTTCGCATACCGGGCAACATTCGCATCATCCAGCGGAGCATCGACCTCATCCAGCATACAAAATGGCGACGGGTTCAGTCTAAAAATTGAGAATACCAGCGCGATCGCGGTCATCGCTTTCTCGCCACCAGATAGCAAATGAATCGTGCTATTACGCTTACCCGGCGGTCTGGCCATTATGGCTACACCGGTATTGAGCAGGTCTTCGCCAGTCATATCCAGGTAAGCATGCCCGCCCCCAAATACTTTCGGAAAAAGGTCCTGTAGGCCAGCGTTGATCTTGTCAAACGTTTCCTTAAAGCGGGAACGGGTTTCCTTGTCGATCTTGCGAATCGCGTTCTCGAGGGTGTCTAGGGCTCTCGCAAGGTCTTCATTTTGCTTGTCTAGATAGATCTTACGCTCAGATTGCTGCGCGTATTCATCAATAGCCGCAAGGTTGATTGGACCCAGGCGCTGTATTCGATTGCCTAACTTCTCCAGCTCCTGCTCACACATTTCTTCGCTTAGCTCTTCCGGTAGGCTCTCTAGAACGTCCGCCAGGACAAACTTCGCCTGCTCCAGCTGCTCAAGTATGCCGTCGCGCTTAACCGACGCGCCCTCACTTTTAAGCCGCTTGTGCATGAGGCTTTCTCTGACTTGATTGACCTGCTCCAACACCTGATTGCGTAGCTGCTCTAAAGCGCGCGTAGCATGCTCGTTCGCATCTACCTTAGCTTTCGCCTCGGCCAGCTCTTTCTCCACTTCCAGGCGTTGCTGCAATAAAGCCTCAAGGTTGCTACGCATCGTCGCTAGCGGCTCATCGGCTGACGCTATCTGCTCCTGCAGCGAATCCATGCGTTCACGGCTACGCTGCACCTGTGTTGCCATCCTATCCATGGTCTCGCGCGTGGATTGTAACTGCGACTGAACGGATTGCTGCTTAAGCGCTAGCTCGTGCGCTAAGTCTTTGTCTTTTCGTGATTTGTTCCTGCATGATTCTAATGCCAATTGGCGCTCTTCGCGCTGTGCTTCTAGTAGTTCGCGGCCTTCCACATCCAGCTCCATGCTGTCCAGTGCCGTTTGCAGCCTGGAACGAGAACCTGCGGTATTCTCTTCTTCGAGTGCTAACTGACGATTCAGCTCTTCCAGCTCATGGTGAATGCGCTCTTTGCGCAGCTGCGCTTCCTCGACCTTAGCCATCTGGGCACTAACTTGAGACTTCAACTCACTATGCTGCCGGGTCTTCCTCGCCAGCTCACCCTGAAGGCTCTCCCGGTCTGCCTCGTCTTGGCTCAGGGCGTCTTTAGCTTGAATTTGATTTTCATGTAGGACGCTAGATTCCTCTTCTAATATTCTGATTTTATTTAATAAATTGTAAATTATTTCGCGTCTTTTTACGATAGATTCTTGCTTATTAACATTGCTCAACTGGAGCCATGCGCTGCCAAGCCAAACGCCATCGGCGGTAATAATCGAGTCTTGTGGGCCTAGTTGAGAACGATGAGAAAGCGCTTGCGCAACGTTGCCAGCGACATAAATGCCGCGCAACAATTCGCTCAAACCCCACTCGCTGCTAACCTTATCCGTTAGAGGTGTGAGCGACATCTGTGCGCCTTCAGCAGACTCTGCGACGACACGCGCATCGATAAGGGCCACTTTGCCCTGAGGCAACTCGGATAACATCGCCTCTATATTGTCCAGGCCCTCAACACAGATACTCTGCAGTGAGTCGCCTAGGACCATTTCTACCGCGCGCTCCCAACCATCATCTATCTTGATGCCCTCGGCAAGCCTGATTTGATTATCCAGACCCTGCTTGCCTAACCACTGATTCAGGGATTCGTTGTCTTGCCCTAAAGCGGCTTGTTGCAGCGCATCCAGTGAGGCTTGCTTTCCCTTGGCGGCCTGCAACTCACTGCGAATTTCGTTCAAATTGTCGGAACCGTTACTAATAGCTGCACGGTGCTCTTCGATCGATAGGTTCAGCGCTCGGCTCTTCGCCTGCAGAGTAGTAAGTGTTTCTTCCAGCAACAGGACTGCGATTGAGGATTCGCTAACGGAGTCGTCTACCGGCCCTTCGGCAAGCGACCTATTCTCGTCTTCGAGCTTGCGCCTTCGTTCGAGTCCGCGTGCAACAATGCTCTCTAGCTGCTGAATTCTAGATTGCTCCACCTCAGCAACCTGACGGGGCTCTTCGGCGCGTTGGTTGAAGGCATCCCAATCAAGCTGCCATTGGGTTAGATCTTGTTCTGCCTGCGCGAGCAACTCCGAGGAAGACTGCTCAGCAATCCGCGCCTCTTCCAGTGCTGGCGTAACGTCAAGCATCTGCGCATCGAACTGCGTGATCTTCTTAAGATCAACATCCAGCTCTTGCTTAGTCTGCGACCAAACATCTTCGGTCTCCCGCAGATCAAGATTTTGTTGGTCGACTCGCTCGATATGGTGCTCTATTGATTGTTCTATTCTGGCGATGTCATTACCCAAACTATAGAAACGTGCCTGCACCTCGCCGAAGGCGTCGGCGAGTTCTGCATTGTGAGACAGATGCTCTTCGATCTTGGCGTCTATTTCGCGCTGATCAGCCGTAGTCGACTCGATCTTAATTTCCAGCCCCTTGATCGCTTCCTGATTCTCTTTCAATTCCTTATCAAGACTACTCCAGCGAATGCCATTCAGATTTGCCGTCGTGTCGCGTTCTTGCTGCTTGAATTCGGCGTACTTCTCGGCGGCAACTGATTGACGCTGCAAGTGTGCAAGCTGGCGACCCAGTTCCTCGCGAATATCTTCCAGGCGCTCGAGATTATCCTTCGTTCTCTTTATCCGGTTTTCAGTCTCTCGACGCCTTTCTTTATATTTGGAAATTCCAGCGGCCTCTTCGATAAACACGCGAAGCTCTTCCGGCTTTGACTCGATCAATCGAGAAACCATGCCCTGCTCGATAATAGAATAACTGCGCGCACCCAGGCCAGTGCCCAGGAAAATATTGGTAATGTCTTTGCGGCGAACCTTGGTGCCATTTAAGCTATAAGTAGACTGCGCTTCTCGGTCGACCTTGCGCTTGATCGACACTTCATCGAAGTTGGCGTACTCGCCGGTGAGCTTGTGGTCGTGATTATCGAAGACCAGCTCAACACTCGCCTGACCAATAGGCTTGCGACC
>CALKDE010000167.1 GCA_938082955.1 uncultured Pseudomonadales bacterium | reverse complement strand
CGCCGACAGGAATAAGGCAGCTACAAAACCGACCGATGACAACTTGAGGCTTGCTTCACTAATAATTCGCATAAAAGATTTCCGCGTTTATGAAATACTGCTCAGACTGGCCCGGCAAACTGAATTCGGCCTAGGGCGAGCCTGAATCGAGATACTACTTTAGCACAACGGGAAGGGGAGCACGCAAGCCGTAAGCACTGGGCATGAGGGTTTTTAGAAAAGAGAGTTTTAGTGTTTTAGAAAGAGGCTTTTAGGGTTTTTCCTGCAGCTCGTTAACTAAACGGTACAGTGGTGAATCCTGAATATGTTCGATACGCACCGGCTCCTCATCATCGAGGGTCAGGCTCTCAATGTATTGACGCACGATACCGCCATCGAGCGCAACCGACGCATAGACACTAGGTTCAGCTACCAGTGTGGTTGCCGCCAGCGATGGACTTGCTGGCGATTCGATGCCTTCAGCAGAATGATCGGCGATAGTAGGTATGGCAGAAGTGCCAGAGCCGCTATCGAGATTGACCTGCATCGCAACAAGGAATACCGCGGCAACGGAGGCGGCGATCCCCATCTTGGTAATTCCTTCTTTCCAGGAAGACGGCGCCGCAGCTGCCGGTAGCGGGGCTTCTTGCTCTATTTGTGCAGCGATGCGCTGGCTTAGGCTCGCGCTCATGGGTTGCACAGACTCATTCAGAGCAGACTGAACCAGACTGTAACGCTCCCAAGTCTCCAACAAATTTGGGTCCTGCTCACAAGATTTTAGAAAGCGACGCAATTCCAGATCATCTGCCTCGTTATCGAGTAAAGCAGATATTGTCTCGCTACTATTGTCTGCGTCGTTCTTGCTCATTAAGCACCTCGGTGATTCTTCGATCTTAGCTAATTAAATTTTAATCAAAACAGCTGCCGGACTATTAGCAATGCCTGCCTGGCTCTTTATTCGAGTAAATCCCTAATCTTTTTATCTATCGCTTCTCTTGCTCTAAAGATTCGCGATCTAACTGTACCCACTGGACAATCCATGACTTCGGTAATGTCTTCATAGCTCAGCCCTGAAAATTCGCGAAGCGTAAACGCGGTGCGCAAATCTTCCGGTAAATCTTCTATCGCCTGCTCTATCACCAATTTTAGCTTGGCGGTGGCCAACTTACTCTCAGGATTTTCTATATCCCGAAGTATGCTTCCTGCCTCAGCCTGCTCCGCGTCTTCTACTTCCACGTCGCTAGCAGGTGGTCTTCGTTTCCTTGAGACCAAGTAGTTCTTCGCTGTATTGACCGCTATCCGGTACAACCACGTGTAGAAAGCGCTATCGCCGCGAAATAGAGGCAGTGCTCTATAGGCTTTGATGAAGGCTTCCTGGCAAACATCTTCAGCCTCATGTGAATCGTGAATGAAACGCCCTACTAAGGCCGATACTCTGTGCTGATAACGCAATACCAATAGGTTAAATGCGTTTTTATTGCCGCTTAAAACCCGGTCAACCAATTGTTGATCCGTATCCTCTGACATTTGTTCCAACTCCCTATTGCTGGGGTTCTACTACGACACTACAGGAAACAAATGCATCCATTCACATTGATAGACAACGTGCTCCTGCAAAAGTTCTCGAAAAGAGACAAATTATGACAGTTTTATGCAATCAAGATGAGCCCTAACCGCTATTAGGCTAGAGATTTCCGGTGTAACTGTGCAAGAATCGCCGCTGATCTTCGGTAAGCACACTATCTTGCTTGTAATACGCTTAGCGGGCTCGGCCTTTTTCAACCCACCAGATACGGTAAAAATCAATTAACTCAATTGGTTGACATACTCTTATGAACTCATCGGCAACTCCAAATAAACTACAGTTCGATATCTTGATCATTGGCAGCGGCGCTGCCGGCCTCACTCTAGCCCTGAAAGCGGCAGATTTTTCCCGCGTCGCCGTGCTTAGCAAGGGCGATCTCAATCAGGGAGCCACGTTCTACGCACAAGGCGGCATAGCTGCGGTATTAGATGAAACCGACAGTATCGAGTCCCACGTTGCCGATACGCTTTCTGCCGGTGTTGGCCTTTGCCATGAAGACATAGTTGAGCACATCGTCGCCGAGAGTGCTGAAGCGGTAAAGTGGTTGGTCGAACAGGGCGTCCCCTTCACCACAAAAGAGAGCTTCGAGCGTGGCGAGAACATATCGATATCACAAGAATTAAGCGCCCTGCATTTAACCCAAGAAGGTGGGCACAGCAACCGCCGCATTATCCATGCCACCGATGCTACTGGTAAGGCGGTGTTCGAGACGCTTTCGAAGCGTGCCCAGGCGCATCCAAACATCGAACTACTAGCCGACTGTACTGCTGTAGATTTAGTGACACAAACCAAAGAAGACGGCTCTGGGAGCGTCTGCGTGGGCGCCTACGTGTTAAACTTGGGGGCAGGCAGCGTGGACCTTATTAAAAGCAAGTTTGTCGCGCTAGCAACTGGTGGCGCCAGCAAGGCTTACCTGTACACCACGAACCCTGATGGAGCGAGTGGCGATGGTATCGCCATGGCCTGGCGCGCAGGGTGCCGCGTGGCCAATATGGAATTCAATCAATTCCACCCGACCTGCCTATTCCACCCCCATGCCAAATCATTCCTCATTACCGAGGCGCTGCGCGGCGAAGGAGCTACCTTAGAGTTGCCCGATGGCAGCCGCTTCATGCCCAACTTCGATAGCCGCGAAGAACTCGCACCGAGAGATATCGTTGCTCGCGCCATCGATCACGAGATGAAGCGCCTAGGCTGTGACTGCGTCTACCTGAACATCACTCACAAGTCAGCCGAGTTCTTAACCGGGCACTTCCCTACCATCTATTCTCGCTGCCTAGAATTCGGCATCGATATAACAACCGATCGAATCCCTGTCGTGCCTGCCGCGCATTACACCTGCGGGGGCATCATGGTGAATAAGAATGGCGAAACCGACATCGAACACCTCTACGCAATCGGCGAGACCAGCTTTACCGGCCTGCATGGTGCCAATCGCATGGCTAGTAATTCCCTGCTCGAGTGCTTCGTTGTGGGGTTCGGTGCAGCAAAAGACATTCAAGGTAAAATCGCGTCCACACTTCATGGCACAAATATCGATGCCTGGGACGAGAGCCGAGTTAGCAAATCCGATGATGAGGTACTCGTGTCTCACAATTGGGATGAACTGCGGCGCTGCATGTGGGATTTTGTTGGCATCGTAAGAAATGATGAGCGTCTGAGCCGTGCAGAACGGCGCATCAACATCTTGCGAGAAGAGGTTCAGGACTACTACATCAAACACCGTGTCACGAAAGATATGCTGGAACTGCGGAATCTGGCCCTGGTATCGGAACTGATCATTGCCTGCGCCATCCAGCGCAAGGAAAGTCGTGGACTGCATTTCACGCTAGATTACCCTGACCTGGTGGCAAACCCTACTGATACGATTTTGAACCCATCCACTTTCGACTAAGCCGCTGTTTAGTTTTCTGCCTAATTAACTACAGGCGACTAGGCAGATCGAAACGCAGATAGCGTCGTAAGCGCCTATTTTCTCTGCGAACCAGGCTGTCAGGCCACAACACCAGGTGAATTGCTTTCGCTGCGCCCTTCTCAGCCTCCGGGCGAAAGTTAAGCACCAGCAGAAATTCACTGAAATAAATCACGCTAGGCAGCTGCATTTCCCGTAATTTACCGCGGTAGCTCAAACTAACGGATTGCTCGCCAATAATAAGCTCGGGTTTTATCCGCTGCCAGATCCCTTGCCTGTGGACACAGAAGGTTTGAAATCGATCTCGAAGATAGAGCACATAACTCATAAGCACCGCGCCTGCTATTGCAAACTCTAACGGCACCAACACATCAGCCAGTACCACAGATATTACCGCCATAAGGTGGCAGGCACTCACAAAGCCGAGTTCCCAGCGAGACCAGCACAGACTACATTTCACCATAGGTATTTAATCGACGAGTTTGTCAGGGCTAAACCCTGCGCCGCTGGCCCTTGCAATGAACTTACTTAAGCTTAGTACTAGCGGCTGTTGTGCGCCAATATCAGCCGAATAATAGATTCGAAGCGCGGATCGTTGGGCGGGGTGCGCTGCATCAACCAAGTAAACAGATCCTGGTCTTCCTCTTCGAGCAGTTCACTGTATAACATTTGATCTGGGTGGGAGAGCGACTCGAAGACTTCTCTCGCGAAGGGAACAAGTAGCAGGTCCAATTCAAGCATGCCGCGACGGCTATGCCAAAATATTTCGTGCTTATTGAATTCCTGCATTTAATCGCCATCTAATAATGTAAGCTGCCGACTCATTCGGCTTTGATGAATTATGCGGAATTTTGCCAACACTTGCGACCGCCTCTTTATGAAACACCGCAACCGAGTATCATCCTTACTATGCAAAACACTATTCATGTCCTAGAAAGCTACGAATTCATCCGCATCAGCGGCGCCGACAGAATTAGTTTCTTGCAGGGCCAACTTAGCTGCAACACTAAACTACTTTCGGCTGAACGCAGCCTAGTCGGCGCACTGTGTAACCTCAAAGGCCGTGTCATAGCGGATTTTCGACTTCTTGAGATTCATGAAGACATTATCTTGCAGTGCGCGGCTGGCATGGCGGACAAAATATACGCGACCCTGAGCAAATACGCAGTTTTTTCAAAGGTAGAGCTCGAGCTATTGAGTAGCAAATCTACCTCAACACCAGTGGCCTTCGGCATCCTTAGTGATAGCGTCGATGCCGCGCTAAGCACCTTGCAGCTAAAATTGCCCGGCTCCTATGGTGAAGTCAGCCAAAGCCCTGACTGTTCCGTGATTCGGCTTCCCGGTCCGGCGAAGCGAGTCGAAATATGGTTCCATCACTTGGCAGCGAAGTCAGCGTTCCTCAACTCGTCAGACCTTTCTATCAGCTGCGAGCTGCAAGCGTGGCACCGAGCAGAGATCGAGACAGGCATCATCCACGTAACGCCGCAGTTGAGCGAAGAGTACACCCCGCAATTACTCAACTACGATATCTCTGGTCTGATTGATTTCAAGAAGGGTTGTTATACGGGGCAAGAAATTGTCGCGCGTATGTTCTACCGCGGTACTGCCAAGAAACGCCTCTATCTTGCCTGTTCAAATTATCCGATTAGCGAAAGTAGCCGAGTTGTAGCCGATAGTTCTGATGACTCAACAAAGACGAAATCTAGCGGCAGTGCGATTCTCGCTTACAGTAATGTCGAAACCCCGGCCCTACTGCTGGCTGTCTTAGCCGGTGAGTCTGCGAAGGCGGAGCAAGAGTACCGGCTATCAGATCAGCCTGGCTCTGCAGTTCGCATCCTCAGATTGGCTGATACCGAATGCCGGACTAATTAGAGCAGGCTTGTTCTCTAACTGTTAATGGCTCCCACAAGCCGTCCATTACGACTGTAACCATTGAATTCCATCATTCTTTATTCAAGCAAAAAACTAAACCCAATTGCCGTGAAATCCGCCAGGAATGCAATGAGGAATATGAATCTGCGCTTGGGGTTCACCGCAAAAATCTTTGGCATTAAGTATAACTAACTCAGTACTTTGGCTTTCGAGATCAACCACAAAACCCATAAGCCATCCGACATCTTCGCCTTGCTCTTCCGCTGACTCATCCGCGACAAAAACAAACTCTCCCGGATGCCGGTTGGCGCCGAAGTCACGAACTTGAACCTCGCCGCATTGCACATCGTGCTTAAACAATTCAGTACCGGGCCTCGAAAGAATTTCATCGTCGGCATCCATCGCCAATGCCACAGAGTAGATATACCGAGTTAGTTTACAGCTGTAATTTTCGTTAACCCTTGGAAATTCTTGATTATGATCATGCAGCACTTTGCGCTGCACAGATTGTGTTTTCGCATCAATTGTCCAACGCTCTAGACGCGAGCGCTTTGAATCTGGGCCGATAGCGCTATTGGCAAACATCGTCTCATGAGCAACCACGTCTACAACGACACTGCCATTTGCCTCCTCATAGGCATTGGCGGTATGGAAAACATAACACGGATCAACATCACACCATATCGTGTCTTTACCGCTGCCGTTGCGCGGGCATAGGCCAACTCGCGCAGAATGATCACTATCCCACTTATAAGGAAAGCGATGCCCTGCTAAGACCGACTTCATAGAAAAAGTGACCGGCAAATCAAAAACTAACACGTAGTTTTTGGTAATCGCACAGTCAT
>CALKDE010000166.1 GCA_938082955.1 uncultured Pseudomonadales bacterium | reverse complement strand
TTTAAATCTTTCGATTTCCGGCTGCACTGCAGAAATTCCAGGTTCAGGCAATACGCGGTCGGTTACCTCAAAGCGCCAGGCATCTGCTTGGACGCTGAGACCCTCGAAAGTGCCACCTGGAGTCCAGATAAATCCGAGACTATACGTGTCGGCATACTCATTACCCACAAATGGCGCAGGGCCACCTAGGGTAAAAGAAAATTCGCTCTCACCATTTTCAGGAGTCGGAGGGATCAAACCAGCTCTAACCCGCTGGTTCGAGATCGGGTCTTTAAATATGGTGCTGCTAGCTTCCAATCCTTCCTCGACGATACCGATGTTCGGCGCGCGAAATGACTGAGAGTAAGAACCCCTAAGCAGTAGTGATTCTGTGGGTCGCCAGCTGATAGCAAACTTAGGCGATATATCACTGCCTATAAAACCACCATAATCCTCATAACGAACCGCTATCTGTGTTTCTATATTCTCCATGAACGGCAAGGCAATCTCGAAGAACATTGCCGTTGTGTCGCGTTGATTCTCGAAGTTAAAGATACAATTTGCACATTCGTAATTGTTATCCACCTTATGAAAGGCATTCGGCACACCGCTATCGTCATAACCTAGGATCGCATTCGGAATACCCGGGAAGTTCAATGCAGGGGCTCTGGATTTTGCGTCTCTTTGTCTGTACTGGGCTCCGATTGCTATCGCCGCTGGGCCACCAGCCATATCGAATAATTCACCACCAACTACTGCATCGAGCACAGCTAGCGTATTACGCTTGTCCGCCCTGAGTACAGTCTCGTTGAGATGCGCCATCAACTCGGGAGAGTTAGCCAGGTTGGGGTCGGTAAACTGAGTGAGGTAAGGATTATAGAATTCACATCCTCCTTGACCCTGGTTACTACTGGTCAGCCCCTGAGAAATACTCTCCCTAGTAGTTAACACGTAGTTCGGGAAGAAGGTCTGCGTATAGCCACTGCCGTAGTAGTCCCAGGCTGTGGGTACAGCTCCGCCGAAAGCTCCTGGCTGGCCTTGCCAATCAAAATCTGACCTACCGTTTGGCGTGCAGTTTGGACCGCCCAAACCCATCGCGGCCAGCTCCGTTCGCTCACGATTAAAAGTTTGATAGGTCTGTTCGTTGCTGGACTGACTCCAGGACACGCCTACGTCGTAGCTCCAAGGCCGATCCTGATAATCAAAATCACCACGCAAACCCGCCTGGACTATCGTTGATTCTGAAGTATTGAAGTTGGAACGCTCACCGGTTCTGGGGATTCCGTCCCGCGGGTTGATGATTGTGGTTATGTTAGGGCCACCATTTGCGAGGGAATTAGGATTATTGGGAATATCCGCTGCAGTTGGCCGGATATTACCCGCTGCCGCTGCATAATAACCAAGCTCAGCCGGTTGGCCAATCGCATAGCCGCCCCAGGCTGGGTTACCTATATAAGAACCCGGTGTAGCCAGCTGCACTGTAGGTCCACGAGTCCGGCTGGAACCACCGGTATTGTTCAAGCCGCCACCCTCGAGAGTTATCTTATTCTCCATATAGTTAGCGAAGGAATAAAACTCTGCCGCTTCGCTGAAGGTATGGTCGAATGCCATGGCCACACTAGAACGCTCTGTATCTCTTGATAGGAAATTAAATCGAGACACTTCCTCATTGCAATTGCCGCCGCGCTCACCGCGCGTCTCCCTCAAGCTGCCCTCATAGAATGGCCTGCCTAGTTCGTCGGTAAGTGATGTACACAACGGGTCACTAAGGACAAGATCACCAGTGCCGCCCTGAGAGACGTTGTAGGCCATAATATCCGCAGCAACGTACGCTGGATTTATATTTGCGCCGAAAGCCGGGCTAGCTATACCTGAGCCGCTTATACTAGAAACCGCGCCGTTAAACTGGCTATTTTCATCGATGAAATTGCCGTCTAGAACATTCAGATTATCGCGTTCAAAACGCTCAGCTGAGACAACAAAGTGAGTATCTCCGTCATCGCTAGCCCAGCCCCAGATACCACTGAGTGTCGTATCAAAGGCGTCGCCTGCAGCCTCAACACCTTGCAGGTCACCATAGAGTTCAAATCCTTCGAAGTCGGTACGCATGATAACGTTCACCACACCGGCTACCGCGTCTGACCCATATAACGCAGAACCGCCATCTGTGAGGATTTCAACACGGTCCGTCATCACCAGAGGTATCGCGTTAATATCAACAAATTCGCCACCGTTATTGGTTATGGCCGCATAAGGGGCAACTCGCTTACCGTTTATCAATGTTAGCGTTGAGTTCTCACCCAGGTTACGCAAATTGATTTGCGCCGTACCTTCTACTTGCGAGCGTTCGCCGGAACCTGAGTTGGTAAATGAACCGGAGTTAACTTCAAGATTTTTTATCACGTCCCAAATAAGCGCAGCACCCTGTGCCTCGATACTTGTCCTGTCGACGACTTGAACCGGAGAGGGCGCGTCGAGAGCAGAGCCACGAATGAAAGAGCCTGTTACTACAACCTCTTCAACTTCTACGTCTTGAGCAGCTACCGGAGCTGCTAGTCCAGCAAGAATTACTCCAATGGTAATAGCCTTGCGCTTACTAGGAAATGTCTTCCGCATACTTAACTCCCTTTTAAAGAATAATGCTTCTTATCTTTGGTGATTGATTATCTGTTCAATTTTTGGCTCTGAGCCTTATTAATAGCTTTGACTCATTCCACGGATCCTTAGGCAGATTAAACTAGAATGACTCTATTTACTAAATATTTCCTTTAAATAAACACTTAATAAGCTCTAAATTTAGGTTTTACGGCCAATTTGTTACTATAATTCACATAAAAGTAATAATTATTATTGAGTAATTGATTGTTTGTTCAATTCCTTATCTGAACCTGAACCTTAATCGCTATCACTCATTCCAAATTTCTCAAGGCAGACTAAAATAGAATGACTTGATTTACTAAATATCCCCTTCAAATAAACACTTAATGAGCTTTAAATTTAGGTGTATA
>CALKDE010000165.1 GCA_938082955.1 uncultured Pseudomonadales bacterium | reverse complement strand
AGGCGAATATTATTGCTAAAGGTGAAGAATTGCTGAATGACCTAGAATCTCTTTGAAATAACTGGGCAACCGGGGACACTGACAACTTTGCAACTGGTATTGACAAGTTAATCGTTCAAGTTGGCAAAAAACACCACTAACGCGACTTATAGTGCTGCGGTTTTTTCCTAAGACGCAAAGGCGCGCAGTCTGAAATGTCGATCGTGTTCTCCCCACACCAAGTAACGCCCAAGGTTCAACAAGTTGTATACAGCAACATGAGCTCCCAAGAAACGTTGCGCCTGATGCACTGGTTTAAACTTGCGCATACTGTGCTCTCTCACTCTTGCAGGCTCGAGCAAAAGCTCAGTTCGATTATTGGCATACTGAGATGCGTCATCAATCGTTTCAGGAATCAGCTTCCTGTGAACCACCCCATAACTTCTCAATTTATCAGTAACAATTTCGGTTTTAGTTCGGTGTTCGATCTCTAAAACCCGTTTGAATTTTTCGACTTGCCAAGTTCAGGAGAGGTTCGGTTTCAGTAAGGCCAGACGCTCCATAAAAAAAAACGCATTACGACTCTTCAGCTTATTCAAAGCAGCCAAGTCCGGTTCCACTGCCTCATAACCCGTTTTTTGGGGGTTCGAGAGCCTGCCAGAACGTCGGCCGCAAAAAAAGCCCGCTCCCCTTTGGTAGTAGGCTTCGTCGACCGATCGAAAATTGTCTTTGTGAATTTCACGCCGCTTTAGCCAAGAATTTCCTGCGTAGCCTGAGTACAGCCAAGAGATATTGGGGACACTAATAACAGAGTAAGTTAACTTGCTATCCAACAATAGCTTCCACCTTTGGAAAGCCAAGTCTTTGCTACCTTACTATTTCATCAGTGCCCCCAATATTGATAATCTTCTCAGCAACAAGATAGTCAATAATTGTACTAACCTCACCTTCAATCGTTGAGTTCTCCGTATGTAAATGAATGTCTGGCTCGATAGGCACTTCGTAAGGGTGACTAACACCAGTAAAATTCTCAATTTCACCAGCTCGAGCTTTCCTGTATAAGCCTTTAGGATCTCGACGCTCAGCTTCAGTAACTGAGCAGTCAACATACACTTCAATGAACCTGAATCCACTGTCCTCATGTAATTTGCGAACCATATTGCGGTCAACTGCGTAAGGGCTTATGAAGCTTGATAGTACAATAACACCCACATCGCTAATAAGTTTTGCGACTTCACCAACACGGCGAATGTTCTCACTTCGATCTGTCTCCGAAAATCCGAGATTTTTACTTAAGCCGAGCCTGAGATTATCGCCGTCAAGCCGGTATGACACTCTGTTTAATGTATGCAGAGCTTTTTCTAGAGCTATCGCAATACTACTTTTGCCTGCACCAGATATACCCGTAAACCAGATTGTCACACTAGTTTGATTCAGCAGTGCTTGACGATCCGCGCGAGAGACCTCGCCTTGTTGAGGTGAAATATTCATAACTCTATACTCTATTCACTGATAAGAAATTTGGCGGCCACAGTGTCAGTCACCGCATCGCTGCTAGGTGTCAGGCCGACAGGGTGTCGAACCACCTTTATTCTCTTGATACCGCTCAACTACACCTTCGCATGCAACCATTGCATATGCATCTCAAACTGCGCTAGCAGATCGCCTGTGAGTTGCTCCACGGTATACCCTGCCACGTCGTATTTCTGGGGTCCTTCGTTTAGGTGAACTTCGGCGCGCCAGTATGTTTTTTCCTGGTCGCGTTGGGGCAGTTTGGGGAATGCTACAGAGGGAATGCCGTATTCGCGCAGGCGAATCTCGTACTTAAATTCTGTGTTGGTACCATGATCGACAATTAGCTTGATCATGGTGCCGGCTTCTTCGACGCGGGACTGCAATTGAGATGCATCAATTTGCAATGCTACTGCCTGCATGGCCGGTCTTACTGTTTTTTCAATAAAGTCGCGAACATCCTGTTGGCGGTGTTCGCCGATTAGTGCGCGCAGTCGCTGTTGCCACTGTTTCGATGAGGAGGCTTGGGGAACTCTGGGCACAGTACCCGGCCCATAGGGCCGTTTGAGGGCTTCCATGTTTAGCCCCTTGTAGAGCCCTAAACACATGAGAAACATAACGCAGGCGAAAGGCAGCGCACTGCTGATTGCGGCCGTTTGCAGCGCCGACAAGCCTCCTGCAAGCAGCAGTGCCGCGGCGACGACGCCTTCAGTCACGGCCCAGAAAATTCGCTGCCACACAGGCGGGTCTTCGTTGCCGCCGG
This sequence comes from uncultured Pseudomonadales bacterium, assembly GCA_938082955.1. Classification (GTDB taxonomy): domain Bacteria; phylum Pseudomonadota; class Gammaproteobacteria; order Pseudomonadales; family Pseudohongiellaceae; genus UBA9145. The sequence continues at coordinate 5,257 of CALKDE010000165.1, read as the reverse complement.
AGGTAATGATGTCTATTACCAGTGAGCCCGAATCCGATGAGGTGACAAAAAAAGTCATAATCAATAAGGTTGCCACCAGTGACATTAGAGTTGACCAGGGTAGCTGCTCTAGCATCATAAAAAGTGTGGTTGGTGAGTCTTCCAGTGCGGTATTCACCAAGCTGATGCCATTGTCGGCCAGCTCCATGATGAGTGCCGTATTACCGAAAAGGCTAAGCCATAAAAAGGTGAAGCCTGCGGGCACGAGCAGCACGCCAATGATGAATTCGCGAATAGTACGGCCACGGGAAATGCGCGCGATGAACATGCCTACAAAGGGTGACCAAGAGATCCACCAGCCCCAGTAAAATAAAGTCCAGTCTCCCATCCATTCGATAGGCTGGTAAGCATGGAGGTTGAACGTCATATCCACCATGCTCGATAGATAGCCGCCGACGTTTTGCAGCAGGGCTCCCAACAAAGTGGCGGTTGGGCCTGCCAGTAAGATGAACACCAGCATCACTACAGCAAGCAAAAGATTGAGCTCGCTGAGGCGGCGGATGCCAGCATCGAGACCAGCAACTACGGAGATCGTCGCCATGGCTGTGATGAAGACGATGAGAATTATTTGCACGGTGGTGGACACTTCCACGTCAAACAAATAGCTCAATCCCGCGTTCACCTGCATTACGCCAAGCCCTAATGACGTGGCGACGCCAAACATGGTGCCTAGTACTGCAAAAATATCGACGGTGTGGCCGATGGGCCCGTAGATTCGGTCTCCGATGAGCGGGTACAGCGCAGATCTAATCGACAAAGGCAGGCCGTGACGAAATGAGAAATAAGCCAGCGAAAGTCCAACCACGATATACACCGACCAAGCCTGCAGCCCCCAGTGAAAGAAGGTGATTTCCATGGCGCGACCTGCCGCCTCAGCAGTGCCGCCAATGCCAGTTGGTGGCTGGGCGAAGTGAGTAAGTGGTTCGGAGACACCGAAGAACAAAAGACCGATACCCATGCCGGCACTGAATAACATGGAAAACCAACTGACGTAGCTGTAGTCCGGTTCGGAGTCGTCGGGCCCGAGTTTGATATTGGCGAAGCGGCTAAAAGCGAGGTAGACCACGAAGCCAAAAAAGAAGGCAATTGACACCATGTAGAACCAGCCAAAGCTCGTCACCAGCCAATCTTGAATAGCGCTAAATGTTACCGCTGCGTGTTCGCTGAATCCCACTCCGTAGATACATACCAATACGATGAGACCGGCCGAGATGAAGAACACCGGACGGCAAATACTGTCGAACAATTTCGAGCCTGATTTTGCGTCAGGAATATGTCGTTCCATGTGTACTGCTTCCTGTTAGTGTTCTGGTTGCTGCGTTTTTCTAGGCGCTTCGCCGATCTGGGAGAGTGCAGCCAGTTCGGCGCCCAATGATTGCTTAAGTGGTCCTAAAAAGGCGCTGTATTTTCGCCACTGGCCGACGCCAGAGCTGTTCACAGGTCTGCGCACCTGTTCTGAGCTGGGTGTTCTTACATTGCGCTGGGTCTTGTGAAAATTTAGACAGGCTTGTTCGAACGGTAGGCCGCAAAACTCCAGCAATCTGCGAACTTCTCTCTCTAAATCTGCGATCACCTCTTCATTGTTCACGCGCAGCACAAAGCCGGGCAGCACTTTTCCCCAATGATCCATTAGCCTTACGTAGTCGCGGTAATACTGCCCTATGTCGGCTAAGGAATAGCTGAATTCCTGTCCTTCGGCAAACAACTGCTTGAAACCACTAAAACAACAGTCAAGTGGGTTACGCCGTGCGTCGATAACCTTTGCTCGCGGCAACATCAATTTAATAAGCCCGATGTGGCGAAAGTTGTTAGGCATCTTGTCAATAAATAGCGGAGCACCCTGACGATGACTGCGGGTATCTTCAATAAATTCCTCGCCAAATTGAGAGAGCTCCTTCTGGCTCAATGATTCCAGAACTTGCGGGTAACCAGGTGTAGTGCCGTTCACGGCATGTCGGCGCAAACGCTGTGACAGAGAGAGAACATTGGGCAGCTCTAAAGTGCCGTCTACCTGGGAGTGGCTTGAAAGAATTTGTTCGATCAGGGTCGACCCCGACCGCGGCATGCCGACGATAAAAATTGGATCTGGGCTGGCATTGCCAAAGTCCCTTTTTTCGCTGAGCAAGTTTTCGGTTACGTACTCCCTCTGCAGTTCTAGCTCTTTAGTGATCTGGAGCGCGTCATAACGACTCTGTGATTTTTTTAACTGATTGCCTTGCTCATAAAAATCAAACGATTGTTCTATATCCTTGTTGTCCTCAAAGGCTTTGCCCAGCGCGAAACAAAGGTGAACACGCTCCATAAACGAGAGGTTGTCATCTTGTTGCAGCACGAGCATCTGCTGAATCTCTTCATCGCTAAATCGATAAGTCTTCAGGTTGGCGAGCGAAAAATAGGCTTCTCCATGTCTAGGATAGGAGGCGATGGCCTGTTGGTAGCTAGTGATTGCGCTCGTAGACTCACCCTTCGTCTTGAGCGCATGACCCTGAGACGTAAGCGTGACGGGATCGTTTGGCAGGATTTTTAAGAGTTCATCAAAGGTCGCCAGCGCTTCATCAAACTGACCAGACTGCATACACTGCACTGCATAAATAGACTGGAACTGGGGGTTGCTGGGTTCGCGCTCTAGCAACTTCGACGCCTGCTCCTGCGCGGCAAGGTGCTGCTGACGTTTACGCAACACTTGAATGTAATCGATGTGGATAGGGATATTATCCGGGGCTAAGAGGCTGGCTGAGTGTAAGAGCAGTTCAGAGTCTTCCAATATGCCAAGTCGCATGCCAATGTCAGCAAGCAGACGCATGGCTTCCACATGATGAGGTATCTTTTTCAGAAACGCACGGCACAACTCTTCGGCACGCAATAGCTTACCCATAGAAATGAGGTCGACGACAGCGATCAGTGGTTTAGGCAGAGCGAGTAACTGTTTCAACTGTTCTTGCACGTGCAGCGCGCGGGCTCTCTCGCTGTGCTGGTTATGAATATCAATTCTGGCCCGATAGCTGGCTTCCAGTGCTGGATTATAGAAACAGGCGCGATCAAAGGCTTTCAGCGCCTTGTGGGTATTGCCGAGGGCGCGCTGATTGTAGCCTTCTTCCTGATGGGCGCGGCCGTGCTCCGGATGCACTGACTTTAAGTGAGAAAGAGATGTAAGAGCGGCGTCGTATTGCTTCGTGTAACGAAGGCAGACAGCGCTCATGTAAAGCGCCTCCGGTTCGTCCGGTTTTGATTTCAGCAGTAGCTGCAAGGCTGCAATCGCCGCCGAAAAATCCTGACTTTGAATCAGCTTCTGAGCGGCGCCAAGACCTCTGGCCAGGTCAATCAATTCGGTTTCTGGGTTTTGCGTGCCCGATGAGTTCACAGGCACTCCGAAGAAGTGCCTGAATCATAACGCGCTGAGAGGACGTTAAACATCGCCCCTTAGAAGTCGTAGGCGACTCGGACTCCGCCCGTAAAAGGTCTGGCATAAGTCACGCGCTGACGATCATAAATAAACGAGTTCGAAATTTCCGCGCGCTCATCGCCAATGTTTTCGGCAAAGACATCTACCGACCATTGATCGTTGCTAATGCCAGCGGTCATACCAAACATAACCCAGCTGTCCATGCGATCACGATTGATTGTGATAATGTCGCTGTAGGCTTCGTCGGAATAAGTCACATGCGGCATTACATGGGCTGTTCGGCCAGAGCCGATATCCCATTCGTAACGTGCTCGTAGATTAAATTGAACCTCCGGCGCAAAGGCCAGCGAGTCGCCTACTATAACGTCGTTGGTAGGCGTGATCACCTTAGTGATTTCGGTGTCTAGAAACGAAAACGCGCCTGTCACTGTCAGTCCGTCTATCGAAGCGGGCTCCCAAATAAAGTCGCCTTCGATACCACTAACCTCGGCATCTGCTGCGTTGTCAGAAAAGAACAGATTAGTGATGCTTGGATCAAAAATAGTCGTCTGCAGTCGCTCAATCTCAGAGAAGAAGATCGCTCCGTTGAAACGTAGCGTATAGTCCAGTAGATCAGCCTTCCACCCTAACTCGTAATTTGTCAGATCATCAGTATCGACAGCGAAGGGAACAGTAAAAGTTCCGGCTGGGTTAGATGCCCCGCCAGGACGATTAAGCAGTCCCGGTCTAAAACCTTCAGAGAAGGTTGCGTAGACCAAAGTATCGGAATTTGGCGTCCAGTTCACACTGAATTTGGTGATGATACCGTCAGCGGAAGCAGTGTCTGGGTTAGGGTTACTAAACAGGTTGTCCAAATTATTGCCGGCGTTATTGTCTGTAGTTGCACCGAAGTTACCGAACGAGCCAGCAGCGCTGCCTTTAAGATCGACTTCAATGTCGTACCAGCGAGCCCCTCCAATAATGGAAAATTGATCGCTTAGATCGAAAGTCACCTCACCGAAAACCCCTTTTTGCTCATCAGTACGCACGACGTCATTGCGAAAGATCACACCGTCTGGCCACTGACCAGTATCTCTGACGGTTGCACCGCTGGCCGAGAAATTAGGGCCGAAACCACGCGTGCCGTTAAAGGCTATTGCTTCGGACGAACCAGGGTAGGTAAAGCTGTTCAGTTCTTGCAATTCAAGGCTGCTATAAAAGCCGCCAAATGTAGCGCTGATGGGCCGATCTGGGTCGGTCGCGAATCGCAGCTCGTGGGTACTAATCTCAGTCTCGGTGTTGCTTTTAACAAACAGATTAGGCGCCTGACAGGTTCCCATGGGATCGGCGCCAGGGTAGGTCACACTGCCGTCACACACGTAATAAGGAAGGTACTGACCAACAAACAGGTAATCCGCATAGTCAACTAACTGATCAGCTTCGCGGTCGGTGAAGGCTCCTGCATAAACAACTTCAAGCTCACCCAGCATTCCCTTTAGAGTCCAGCTGGTATTACTGAACGTGTCTTCTAAAGAGTCTTCCTGATAACGCTGAATTTCAAGATCACCTAGATTGGGGTCGGCAAAGAAGACGCCTTCGGTTTCTAGCTCCTGTTGCGCATGGCCGACTGTTAGACTCCAGTCGTCGTTAATTTCGTAAAGGCCGGTGAGTCGAAAGCCGGAATAAGTCGCGTCATTAAAATCTTCTTCAACGCGGCTGCCATTGTCAGCATCAATAAAACGAACACCGCTTAGGTCAGCGGTCGATTGCTTCCCTTTACGACCCTCAGCGACTGGGAGCCCGTTGGCGCGTACTGTGCCCTCGGGACGGAACCGA
>CALKDE010000164.1 GCA_938082955.1 uncultured Pseudomonadales bacterium | reverse complement strand
AACGACCGGCATTCGAAAAAATAATGGAGTTAATCGATTCGCACGGTGCGGACACAATAGTGTTAGCACGGTTTATGCAAATTATCCCACCGGACATGTGTGGAAAATACAAAGGCCGGTTACTCAATATTCACCATAGTTTCTTGCCTTCTTTTGTTGGAGCTAACCCTTATGAAAAGGCATATGAAAGAGGGGTCAAGCTGATCGGTGCAACCAGTCACTATGTGACCGAAGACCTAGATGAAGGACCTATAATAGAGCAAGATGTAATGAGAGTTGGGCATCGTCATAAAAAAGAAGACTTAGTACGCTTGGGCAAGGATGTTGAGAAGACAGTACTAGCGAGAGCGCTGCGTAACCATTTGGAAGACCGAGTTGTGGTACAGGGGTCGAAGACGGTCGTTTTTGACTAGATAGCACTCTAAAGTTTCCTCTATACGCGCTTAGCAGGGGATACGATATTGATTGTAGCGACTGACTGCTAGTTTGTTTCTGATGCTGGGTAGTGCGATTGGGTTGAACTTTATGCGCTGAAGATCTCTCCGATAAATGCACTGAATTGAGCGCTGTACTCGAACTCGTCGCCCGGGATTCATTTTGAAATTAGCTTAGCTAATTACAAAACCCCTTCGGGGCGGCCTTTGGCCGTGTGCGCTGCTACGCAGCTTGCGAACCGGAGGCTTCTCTTCCAATCTCTCTCCGCCATAACCAAAAAACCCGACTTAAAGTCGGGTTTTTTGGTTATGGCGGAGAGAGAGGGATTCGAACCCTCGATAAAGTTTCCCCTATACGCCCTTAGCAGGGGCGCGCCTTCAGCCACTCGGCCATCTCTCCATAAATCGAACTCTGTGCAATCCCATCGGTCGGGATTGATTCGATAATTAGCTGAGCTAATTATCTCTCCCCTTGCGGGGCGGCCTTCGGCCGTCTGCGCAGCTTACGCTTCTTTGACTCATAATTTGGCTAAGCCAAATTCTTCGCCCCTTCGGGGCAGCTTTCGTCTGTCTGCGGAGCTTGCGCTCCTTGGATTTTAGCTAGATTGTTTTTAGGAGCAGCACCCTTTAAGGGTTTTGGCTGCTGACTGCCTCTCCAAAATCGCGGGCATAATAACACAGACCTAGAGGATACGAGAAGCTAGGTTCTAAACTACTTCATTTTCCTGAAAAAGCTTGATTTCACTGGCGTCGAAGCCCAGATCGGCGAGAATATCTTCAGTGTGTTCCCCCAGTGCTGGAACTGGCCCTAAGCTAGGTTCATAACTACTGTTATTGCCCGGTGGTTTGAAGCTCTTGACGGTTCCCTGAGGTGTTTCCGTATCGATTAATCGATTAAGTGCATGTAGCTGGGGGTGATTCCAGACTTGGGGCATGTCATTTACATTCGCGAAGGCTATTTGCGCCTGATCTAATCTCGTCGCTACCTCTTCACAGGTGAACTTGGAGAACTTCTCTTCGATTATCTCTTTAAGTGGTTCTCGGTTGGATGAACGAGAGACATTCTTGGCAAATCTTGGGTCGGTTGTAAGATCGGGTCGCTCGAGTACGCTCTGGCAGAATACTGCCCACTCTCGCTCGTTCTGTAGACCCAGCATGATGACTTTCTCGTCTCGGGTAACAAACGCGCCATAGGGATAGATGCTGGCGTGATCTGAGCCGGTTCGCTGTGGCGCCGATGCGCCGTCGTAGGCATAGTTCAGTGGAAAGCCCATCCATTCGACCATAGCTTCGAGCATGGAGATGTCGATGTTGCTGCCTTGGTTAGTCTTCGAGCGTTGAATTAGCGCTGCTAGTATCGCCGTCTGTGCCTGCATGCCCGCCGCTATATCCGCTATGGAGACGCCGCTCTTGACCATTTCATTCTCGGTGCCGGTGATGCTGAGGAATCCTGCTTCGGCCTGTACCAATAGATCGTAGGCCTTTTTGTACTCATAGGGGCCAGCAGGACCGTAGCCGGAGATATTGCAGACGATGAGCTTTTCATATTGCTTGCTGAGCTGTTCGAAATCCAGGCCCATTTTGCGGGTTGCTCCCGGTGCTAGATTTTGCACGAGCACATCACTGGATTCCAGCAGCCTTTGCAGGATTTGTCCGGAGTCCTTGTGCTTTAAATCCAGCGTTAGGCTTTGTTTCGATCTGTTGGTCCAGACAAAGTGTGAGGATTGACCCAGAACGCGATCATCGTAGTGGCGGGCGAAGTCTCCGCTGCTTCTTCGTTCTACTTTAATCACCCGCGCACCAAGTTCGGCGAGTTGCCGAGTGCACAGTGGGGCGGCGATAGCGTGTTCAAGTGAGACTACCGTTATGCCATTAAGTGGCGGCGTGTTGCTCATTGTGTGTTGGCCAGCTCTACGCGCGCCTCCATGCAGAGGTTGCCGGCGTTGTCTGCGATCCAGAGTTTCGCGTTGCCGGTATTGTCCGGTTTGTTACCACAAACCTGAAATGAATCGATATCAAATACAGGCTTTATTGCCTTGAAACTGAAGCCAGAAAGGGTCGCGTCGGGATAATTGTCGGCGAATAGCTCTAATAGGAAGGTGGCTAGCAGCGGACCGTGTACAACCAGACCAGGGTAGGACTCGGCATCGATTGCATAGGCTCGGTCATAGTGAATTCTATGGCCGTTAAAGGTCAACGCTGAATAGCGAAAAAGCAGGATCGGGTCTGGCGTGACCGTGCGCGCGAAGTCATGATCTTCATCTGCCTTGACAGGAGACTGCGCGGAGACAGTGCCGGTGGGCATGCCCCTGTAGACGATGTCGTGCTCTTCGATCAACAGCAAGCCTGATGAGTCGGACAACTCATGCGCCACACAGACGAAACCAAGGCTGCCGGATCGTCCTTGCTTTAATTTGATCGATTGAATGGTAGAGCGGCGTTTAATAGTCTCGCCAGCTAGTAAGGGGCGGATGAAGTTCAGCCTACTGCCGGCCCACATGCGTCGCGGCAGATCAATCGGTGGTAAGAAGTCGCCTCGGTGTGGATGCCCGTCTTCGGCAAGTTCAGACTGTTTCGAGGTTTCAAGGAAATACAGCCAATGCCAAAGCGGGGGCAGCGCATCGCCGAGTGAGAAGGTGGTGCTGTCCCGATCCAGAGTCGCGGCGAGACCTTCCATAGGAGCTATTGTTAGGATGCTTGAGGCGGATTGCGCCTTGCCTATCCATTCGGAAAATTGCTGCTGCGAATCATTCTGCATTGTGGGCGACTCTATCCGTATATGGTCGTAGCTGTCTGTAACTATCCGGACACCGCAAAGGGTGCTAACTTGATAGAATCTAATGGATGATAGTACAAGATGCTAATAAAATAAGCTTTGAAAAGTATCTCGCTCTCTATCGCCTATCTATATTGAGAATAGAGTAGAAGCACCTATGAACATAGCTGGAGTCATCGAGTGAAAGGAAAGTATTTTGAAGAGCTAGAGGTCGGAATGTTGTTTGAACATCAGCCTCACCGCACGGTGACAGAGACTGATAACCTACTGTTCAGCACCATGACCCATAACCCGCAGCCGCTGCATATCGATGCGCAATTCGCGAAAACAACACAGTTCGGGCAGATATTAGTGAATAGCTATTTCACGCTTGGCCTGGTGGTTGGTTTGTCCGTTGGCGATACGACATTGGGCACAACAATTGGTAATCTGGGGATGGATAAGGTGGAGTTTCCCAATCCGGTTTTTATCGGCGATACCCTGCGAGCGCAAACAAAAATAATAGACAAGCGTGAGTCAAAATCCAAGCTCGATAGAGGCATCGTTTGGTTCGAACATCTGGGTATCAATCAGCGAGACGAAATTGTTTGTGAGTGTATTAGAAAGGGCATGATGCTCAGGCTACCAACATGAACATTATGTGTAAGCTACCGTTAAAGGCAGTACCTGGGAGTGATAAATGACATTGCGAAGATCGATTCACTTCGTCCCCGGTGGCAACGAGAAGATGCTGAATAAGGCCTTAGGCCTTGCCGCGGATTCCTTAATTCTCGACTTGGAAGATTCGGTAACGCCAGATCGCAAAGGCATAGCTCGAGATGAAGTCTGTGATTGGCTGGCTAATGCCGACTTCAAGAACCAAGAAAAACTCGTTCGCATAAACCCCATGGATTCTGAATGGGGTAGGGAAGATCTAGAGGCGGTGTTGCAACACCGGCCCGACGGCATCGTGTTGCCTAAGGTGTTAGATCTCAAGGCGGTGCATGCTGTCGATCAACTAATTATCAATCAAGAAAAAGTCGCGGGCGCTGACTACAGTGATATAAAGCTGTTGTTGATCGGCACCGAGATGGCTGCGGCGGTATTTAACCTCGCGCAAATGGTTAATCACGAACGCGTTGATGGTGTCACCTGGGGGGCGGAGGACTTGTCTGTCTCGCTAGGCGCGAGAGCGAAGCGTGATGAGCAAGGAAATTATTTAGAAGTGTTTAGCTTTGTACGTTCGATGTGCCTGCTCGCGGCAGTAGCAGCCAAAGTGCAGCCGATTGATGCGGTGTATGTCGACATCAAAAACACTGAGGGTTTAGCAAAAGAATGTAAGACGGCAGCGGACATGGGTTTTACCGCGAAGCTGACCATTCACCCCGATCAGATTGATATTGTGAATGAAGCGTTCACACCAAGTGTCGCCGAGATAGAAGCGGCGACAGCGCTTGTGGCTGCATTCGAAGAGCAGCAAGCTAAAGGGGCAATGGCCTTTAAATTCGACGGCGAGATGGTCGATGTGCCTCATCTAAAACGTGCGCAACAAGTATTGGCGCTGGCGCGGCGCAATGCCCCGGGGAATAGCTAGCCGTGGATTTTATTGAGACACAAGAACAAGGCCTGATTCGAGAATCGATTCGCAAGCTCTGCAGTGGCTATCCCGATGACTACTGGGAGCAATGTGATAGAGAAAAAGACTATCCATTAGCTTTTTTCAATGAAGTCGCGAAGGCAGGCTGGATCGGCATAGCCATGCCTGAAAAATACGGCGGCGCAGGCAAAGGCATTCAAGAAGCGGCTATCGTGTTGGAGGAAGTTGCCGCGTCCGGTGCCGCAATGAATGGCGCAACACCACTTCACCTATCGATC
>CALKDE010000163.1 GCA_938082955.1 uncultured Pseudomonadales bacterium | reverse complement strand
CACAGCAGGATTACTTACTCACTTGAGCTGCTAACACCTTGAGTCGCTCCGACCACTGCTGCTTTATCTCGTCGCCATAGAGTTCTAGGGTTTGGTCAAACTGCATCGATAGCCTGAGTTTCGTTTTCCCATCTTGAGTATCGAGGCTTAAGTTAATCTTGCTCTTGTTAACATTCTTCTTCGCGGCTTCGCGCCAGGTAAAACTCAGTCTTTTCGGCCTATCGATTTTTAGGTATTCGCCATCTTGCAAGAATTCCTTGCCATTGCGCGTGATGTGATAGCTATAGGAACCGCCCGGGCGAACTTCATTCTGTAGATCGATGATTTTCTCGTTACCGACATGACTGCCAAACATCCAGCTACCTACGAAAGTGGGTATCAGCCAGTGATCGAAAATTTTCTCTGGAGGTGCGACCACAGTTCTGCTGAGTGAAACACTGAACGATTTGAATTTCGCCCCTGGTAGTTCAGCTGCGGCGCTATCGTCCTCAAACATGGAAAGTTGATCGCTGCTCATTGTCTCGCTTACGAGTTAGGAGTGGTTGGCATGAGGTGTATAGGCAGCGCCTGTCTACGTGAAGCGGTTTTTTGGCCATAGTTTGAAGTTAGATAGTCAAGTATTGAGCCTTCTAGCTCGGGGCCTAGTTCGCCCAGTCCGTGTGAGCTCTGCATCCATTCGATGCGACTCTTCCAGACTGCTCGATTTCCTGAATTTTGAACGATGATCAGGCTTGAGTGACACTCAGTGCAATTGTCGCGTACTAACTGCCAGTTTTCTTCTTGTATCAATTCGTCTGTTGCCAGACTTTCCTGCGCAGTTGAGTTTGCAGCCGTAAATAACAGGGGCAGTGACAGCGTGATCAAAGTCAGCCAGATTAATTTCATTTTATTCGTCATTATTTTTAATTCCAATATCGTAAATCGATGAGCTTAAATTACACCACCTGCACAGCTACTCTATGACAGGCGTTATTTAAATAGCCGCGAGGATTCCAGCCTGGTACTACCATGGGCTGTGACCGGCCCTGAACATCCATCGCTCTAGCCCACACTTCGTAGTAACCAGGCTCAGGAAATTGTGCCCAAGTCTCCCAGTTCTGCCAAGCCAATTTATTGACAGGGCCTGCTAGGGCCGACGGCAGCCATGTGGCGCCAAAGTCGATGGAGATAAAGACGCCGACTACCTGATCGTCGCCCGCCCAGGCGTGACCACGTACAGTCATTCGATCCCTTATATCGTGGGTGGTACCCGATTCCGGAAAAGTAATAAGTGATTTAACCGGCATCGATTCGATGACGCGCATGTCTTCATTTGGTACACGTGTACCTGGTGCGATCGGTGCAGCGGGGACTGAATAAGCAGGTGGGGACATTTTTTCGCCATCGTGGACCTGATCGCGAATATCGATTCGGTTTAACCACTTTCCGGAAACGGAAGCGGGCCAGCCTGCGCAGACGAGGCGGAGTGGATAGCCATTCAGCAAAGGTAAGTCCTCGCCATTCATTGACCAGGCGATGAGAGATTCTCGCTCTAGGGCCTTAGCGATGGGTACGCCGCGAGATATGGAGTCGCGATCAGGGTCGCCGCTAAGATGCGTGTCGGCTCCGTAGTAGCCAATGTATTGTGCATCTGCAAGTACGCCGCAATAGTTAAGCACGTCGCGTAGTCTGACGCCTGTGAAGGTAGGACAGCCGATGGCGCCGGTAGTCCATTGATTACCACTCGCGCCTGGCACAAATTCGGCGCGCCCGTTGCCGCCACATTCTAGCTGCAGCTGCAATGTGACTGTTTCGAAGCGTTCTTTAAGTTCGGCGATAGTGAAAGTCACGGCGCGCTCAGCAGATTCGCCGCCAATTTCTAGTTGCCATGTATCCGGATCAATAGCCTCTGGAGCTACGCCGTTGTTGCGAACGAACATGCGATTGTTCGGCGTAACATCGTCATCGAGTAAATGTGCAGGAGTTTCAGCGTTGATGGGGCGATCGTTGAGCACTATGAGGCCGTCTTTGCCCGGTATCTGTAAAGTAGAACTTTCAGCGGCAAAGGCTGCCGGTATTAGACCAGCAGGCATGAATCGAGAGAAAGGTATAGTCATGCCAAGCGCAGTGGTCATAGCAATCAGGCCGCTTTTCTTCAAGAAACCACGCCGTGTTAGGGGGTCACTTTCGCGGCCCCATAGCATTCGATCCGCCGCTATTGGGTCTTTGCTATAGAGTTCATGTATGCCCTGTTTCTGCTTTTTGCTCATAAGAAATCTCTTCTGTTGTTCGTCCATATTTAATTGGATTGTTCGGCTTCGTCTAGTCGTGCACCGGCAAGCACTCCTGGAAGTGAATAGTTTCCTTCATGGCAGGCATACTCATACAGGATATCGTCTGTCAGTTTCATTGGCATCTCGGCCGAGAAAGGCTTTGCGAAGGTGTCTGGATCTTCTGCTGTGAAACTGTAGTTTATTAAATTATCAGACACGCGTGTGAAGCGCTCGGTGATGCGAAAATTTTCTGTCGCGTTTCGAAATTTTTGGCTAGGGTTTAATCTGCTTGTTTTGACGACAAGCGTATCGCTTTCCCAATGCGCAACTGAGTCTCCCATCCAAGGGCGAAATGCTTCTGGCAGCGGGTCGGCAT
>CALKDE010000162.1 GCA_938082955.1 uncultured Pseudomonadales bacterium | reverse complement strand
AAGGCAGCGCATCTTTAATAGCTCGCCGTGCATATGCAGTAAATTCTCTGAACCCGCGCGTTCGTGAAGGTTATCTATATTCTGTGTAACCAGTAGAAATTTTCCAGGAAACTCGTGCTCAAATTTCGCGAGGTAGCTATGTGCTGGATTGGGTTTGACTTGATCCGATAGTAATTGCTGTCGTCGCTGGTTGTAAAACTCGTAGACTAGTTGTGGATTGGCCTCGAACCCCTCGGGTGTGGCGACATCAATGATGGAGTGATTCTCCCACAAGCCATCGGCCGCGCGAAAAGTCTTAATGCCAGATTCGGCGGAAATGCCTGCTCCGGTGAGTACGACGATGGATTCAGCTCTTGCGATCATTTGGGTAGTGTAACATGGAGAAATCCAGCTCAGATAATGGCAATTTATCGAGCGGGTAAAATTACCTGCTGCGAGTAGTGCAGACATAGGCGTATTTTATGAGCTAGTGAATAGACATCTTGAGAGTATAATGGCGCTAATTAAACCCATGTATTACATTTCTTACCGATTTTGAGAGAGAACACAATGACCGCTTTGAAACTAGGCAATTTGGCGCCGACATTCACCTTGCTAAACCAAGCATCAGAGAAGGTAAGTTTGAAAGACTTCAGAAGCAGCGCTAACGTAGTGCTGTATTTCTATCCGAAGGCCATGACGCCTGGCTGCACTAATCAGGCCTGCGGGCTGCGCGATTCCAAGAAGCAGCTAGCCCATTTTGATGCGGTAGCACTGGGTCTGAGCCCAGACCCAGTGAAGAGATTGGCGAAGTTTGAAGAAAAAGAGAGTCTGAATTTCGATCTTCTAGCAGATGAGGATCATCGCATCGCTGATAAGTACGGCGTGTGGGATCTAAAGAAGTTCATGGGTCGTGAATACATGGGTATCGTGCGGACAACTTTTATCATCGATAAGCAAGGACGTCTGGCGCATATTATGGATAAGTTCAAGACCAAGACTCATCATGATGATGTGCTCGACCTGCTTAAGGATTTGTCCTAGGCCTGGCCGCTATGAAGTTAAACTGCCGAGAGTATTCAGAATCCGGTGCCCCCGTGCTCGTGCTCCATGGCTTGTTTGGCAGCCTGAGCAACTGGGGGTGGCATTGTAAGCAGCTAGCGCAGCAGTACGCTGTCTATGGGGTTGATCTGCGCAATCATGGTGACTCTCCGCATTCAGATCAGCTCGATTATCAAGTAATGGCTGACGATGTTCGTGAGTTGATTGTTCGCTTAGGGTTAAAATCTTGCTGTATCGTTGGGCATTCGATGGGTGGCAAAGTTGCGATGCAGCTTGCGCTTGGTTTTCCGGATTTGGTGGAGAAATTGGTGATTGTTGATATAGCGCCGGTGAGTTATCCCGAGAATGCGGATCGTCACAGGAGTGTGTTGGTTGGCATGGATGCGGTTAAACTCAATGAAATCAAAAGTAGGGCAGAGGCTGAAGTAACGCTTAGGGATTATATTCCACAGGAGGCAACACGAAAATTTTTACTAACAAATCTAGTGCGTAATAAGGAAGGCTTGTTCGAGTGGCGGCTGCATAAGGATTCGATACGTGAAAATCACGCTAACCTTCGGGCCGGGCTCACAGCGACAAAGAGCTTTTTTAAACCTGTGCTATTTGTAAAAGGTAGCTTGTCGCCGTATATAAAGCCTGAACACGAGGGGCAAATCAAAGAATTGTTTCCCGCTGCATCGATAAAGCTAATCATGGACGCGGGACATTGGTTACATGCAGAACAGCCTCAGGCCTTGCAGAGGATACTACTTAAATTTTTACAGAGTTGATTTGCATTGACTCGATTCCCGTTCGATAGTTGCTTTAAGGAATTTTTGTGACAGTACTCAGCGTTAACGTAAATAAGATTGCCCTACTGAGAAATTCTCGCGGTCGAGATTTTCCTTGTGTAGTTGGATTCAGCGAGCAGCTGATCGACTTGGGTGTTAAGGGCATAACGGTGCATCCACGCCCAGACGAGCGTCATGTAACTCGGCGCGATGTCTATGCGCTTAGCGAAATGCTAAGAGACAAACCGCAGGTTGAATTCAATATAGAAGGCTACCCCTCGGAAGACTTCATAAAAATGGTGCTAGAAGTGTGTCCAGATCAATGTACGCTCGTGCCAGACTCTCCCGGGCAGCTGACTTCCGATCATGGTTGGAATATTCCCGAGAATCAGTTTGTGCTGCAGCAGGTATTAAGTGAGCTTCGTGAGGGTGGCGTTCGCAGCAGCCTATTTCTAGATCCAGATCCTGAAATGGTTGGTCACGTGACTCGCGTAGCGGCTGATCGCATCGAGCTCTATACGGAAAACTTTGCGAACCACCACGCAGGTCCACAGCAGGAGGCAGTTTTCGAGCGCTATCGTGCGGCGGCCCAAAGGGCGGGTCAACTTGGTATAGGGATCAATGCAGGGCACGATCTGGACTTACAGAATCTGACAAAGTTTTTGCAGATTCCCAATATTCTTGAGGTCTCGATCGGTCATGCGCTCATAGTCGAATCCTTGCAGTTGGGCGTTACCGAGGTAATCAAGCGCTACCTGGCTATTGTAGATGCCAGTTAAATAGGGGCGCTCTATTAAGTTAGTGTTCAGCCTTCATGCCTATACTGGCAGGGTAGCTTTGAATAATTCTATGGCACCTCGCGCTCTGAACTGTTTCGAGATCAAGACGTTTCTTTGTTGGCAGGCGTGGGGCCCTCAAAAAGAAACAACGAAGAGATCGGGACAGTCAAAACGCCCCGAACCGCGAGCCCTAATTCAAGATCGAGCTCATTCGATAAGGAGTGGCTATAATGACAAGCAGACTGTTTAGGTTGGCAAAGATATCACGCTGGGCAGGCCTTATCGCTGTGCTTGTGGTTCTGGCACCCAGCACTGTCTTTGCTACTCATTTCGAGCTCGCGCGCCTCGCTAACGAGATTGAATTGATTAGTGCTCAACTAGCAGACGATCTTCGCTATACCCGCCATTATGGTTCCGTGCGCCAACGCGCGGTAACTCTGAGAAGGGAGGCTTCACAACTTGCTGACACACTAGGGCGCAATCGCAGCAATTCTCGCATCCGCTCACAGTTCAAAGATGTCAGGCGTGGTTATGAACGTCTAGAGCAAGCATTCTTTATAGCCGATAGGCGCAACCGTGTTCCGCGTTTGTACCGTGAAATAAACGTACTAAGCAATATTTTCACTAACTTAAGCGAAGAGTTTTACTATGCCGGTTTAGGTGAGCAGAACTACGGGCCGGCCTATAATTCTCCCCACAGTGGTCTATCAATCATTGGTTCACGTTACTCTACTTCGCGCTACTCGGGTTCACGCTACTCTACTTCACGCTACTCGGGTTCACGCTACTCTAGTTCTCCCTACTCTAGTTCTGGCTACTCTAGTTCTGGCTACTCTAGTTCTTCCTACTCTGGCTCGCGAGACACAGGCTCACATCGTGGCAGTTTGCCCGATTATGATCGCCGCGAGGAGGGCTCTAGGTCGAATGGTCGCATAGCGCCCCACCCAGAGCGTGCAGTTCCTCCGGTGTTTCGAGGCAATAATAGCGGCGTCGTTTCCAGTCGCCAAAAGGCAGGAGAAGGTAGAGGTAAAAGTGGCTTGAGTGAAAATAATGATTGGGCCGGTAGAGAAAATTCCGATAGAGGCGCGCGCGGTGTGCACGGCACAGCGCCTTTTGAGCACAGTAGCCGAGTGTTGGAAAGGCAAGCCCGGCAGAATACAGCAAGGCGTGAACTGGAAAATCAGGCGCGCCCCAACCGGTCATCCCTAGTACCTGGTCAGTCATCTAGGGGGACTGACCAGGTAAGCGGTCGAGGCGCTCTATCTGAGAAGCGGCGTAGGAACCAGTAGAGTAAATTTCATTTGTTACTAGCGTAGGTTCGTCTAGCTATAGACTCTAAATCTTTTA
>CALKDE010000161.1 GCA_938082955.1 uncultured Pseudomonadales bacterium | reverse complement strand
ATTCTTCATGAAACTTTCGCTTCAGCTCAAGCTAGGTCAGCAACTGACCATGACTCCCCAGCTGCAGCAAGCTATTCGACTTCTGCAGCTCTCAACACTCGACCTTCAGCAAGAAATTCACCAAGCGGTTGAATCAAACCCGATGTTGGAGCTAATCGAAAATAGCGAAGAAGATGAAACCCCAACCCCGGCAGATGGTTCTACCCCTACTGACCCAAAAGCAGCAGCAGACGTAGAATCTGGTCCGACTACTCAAGATCACGCCGAATTAAATAGCAACGACAACGATTGGCAAAATGATATCCCCAGCGACCTTGGCGTGGATACACATTGGGATGACATCTACCCAGGCACTTCGTCACAATCAAGCTCCTTCGATGGAGACTCCACGGACTTTGAGTCTCGCACCAGTGTCGAAAGCACACTACAAGACCACCTTCTGTGGCAGCTCAATCTCACCCATATGTCTGAAAAGGACTCTTCGATCGCGCTCGCAATTATCGATGCGATCGATAGCAACGGCATGCTCACTGTCGATCTAGAGTCCATACACAGCGGCTTCGATAGCGACTTAGAAATAGAAATAGATGAGATCCTCGCCGTTCTCCACCGAATCCAGCAATTCGATCCTATTGGCGTGGGTTACAGAAACCTCTGCGAATGCCTCATGCTGCAGCTTGCGCAGATCGATTCTCCAGAGAGTGCGAAAGCCGTTAGCAATGCTAAGCTGGTGATTAGCGAGCATATAGACCTCCTAGGCAATAGAGACTACGCGCAGCTCATGCGACGAACGAAGCTTAAACAGAGCGAGCTAAGCGAAGCAATTACCATTGTAGAGAGCTTGAATCCTAGGCCAGGATCGAGTATCTGCCCGCCTTCAACCAGCTATGTCGTGCCAGACGTAATCGTAAGCAAGGACAACACTTCAGGAAAATGGAAAGTCGAGCTAAACCCCGAGACAGCACCAAAAATACGCATCAATAACGGTTATGCCTCTTTGGTAAAGCGCGCCGACACCAGCGACGATAATAATTATTTGCGCAACAATTTGCAGGAGGCCAAGTGGTTCATCAAGAGCCTGCAAAGTCGTAACGAAACCTTGATGAAGGTCTCTACGCGCATAGTCGAACACCAAAAGGGTTTTCTCGAGTATGGCGAAGAAGCAATGAAGCCGTTAGTGCTCCATGATATCGCCGAGGCAGTTAGCATGCACGAATCAACAATTTCGCGCGTCACTACTCAGAAATACATGCACACGCCCAGAGGCATCTTCGAGTTAAAATACTTCTTCTCGAGCCATGTTTCCACCAAGGGTGGCGGAGAGTGCTCCTCCACGGCAATTCGCGCGCTAATACGTAAGCTGGTCGCTGTGGAGAATACAAAGAAGCCATTGAGCGACAGCAAGATAACCAGCCTCTTAGAAGAGAAAGGTATCAATGTGGCTAGGCGTACAATTGCCAAATATAGAGAGTCGCTCTCTATTCCGCCTTCTAACGAACGCAAACGACTGTCTAGCTAAACAACCGAATCAGAAGCTCTACCCAAAACAACAATCACCAATCACCGCAAACTAGAGAACGTACAGCAATGCAATTGGAAGACATACTTAGCCCTGAACGCTGTCACTGCCGAATCGAAGGCGTAAGTAAGAAGAGAATACTAACCAAGATTAGCGAGATCGTTTCAGAAAACATTGACTCATTGGAGGCCGCCGAGGTGTTCGATGCACTAATGGCTCGCGAACAGCTTGGTACGACGGGTCTGGGAAATGGCATAGCCATTCCTCATTGCCGGCTCGCTCCTTGCGAAAATATTATTGGGGCGTTAATAACCCTTGATCAGCCCGTTGACTTTGACTCTTTAGACAACAAACCGGTGGATATACTGTTTGTCTTGCTCGTTCCTCGTGAAAAGAACGATGAACACGTCCGCACTCTCGCCGAGCTCGCCACTTTATTCAATGACGAGGATTTTTGCTTCACTATACGGCATACTAACGATCGCGAAGATTTATACAATATTGCGATTACTTACTAAGAGCCTCCGCATTCACCTGAGGCTTATTAACACTGCAACGCCTTACCAAGAACAGGTTGACTTTGATGAAGCTAACCATAATCAGCGGCAGATCTGGCTCCGGAAAAAGTACAGTACTGCATATCCTTGAGGATCGGGGCTACTATTGCATCGACAATCTACCCGCTAGCTTACTGCCAGCCCTTGCGGATCGTATCAGCAATGACGATACCAACCTTCCCAATGTAGCCGTCAGTATTGACGCCCGTAATATTTCTGCTGACTTACAACAAGCGCCTGAAATAATCAGCGAATTACAGGCCAGAGAATTACCCACAGAGATTATATTCCTCGACGCCAACAGCCAAACCCTGCTGAAGCGATTCAGCGAGAGTCGTCGTAAACATCCTTTAAGCAACGAGTCTACCGACCTGTGCGAAGCAATCGATATCGAATCAGCATTGCTAAAATCGATTTCCATGATGGCAAACTTCGTTATCGATACCAGCAACATGTCCCTTCATCAACTAAGGGATTTAGTAAAGAACCGCCTGCTGGAGAACAACGAAACTAGAATGGCACTGTTATTCCAATCGTTTGGTTTTAAAAACGGCGTCCCTGTAGATGCGGATTTGGTCTATGATGTTCGCTGCCTACCCAATCCTTATTGGGACATAGCACTTCGATCGCTGACCGGACTTCACGTCGATGTTGCTAAATTTCTCGACTCTCAAGAAGAGGTTCAGGAAATGACCGATGACATAAGAGATTACTTGGAGAAATGGCTGCCGAAGTATGAAAGCAATAATCGCAGTTATATCACCGTTGCTGTAGGCTGCACCGGAGGCCAACATCGTTCTGTCTACATT
>CALKDE010000160.1 GCA_938082955.1 uncultured Pseudomonadales bacterium | reverse complement strand
CTGCGTAATCTACAATTTGGTGATGAATTCAATAGCTTGTTAGATGAACTAAAAGAAGAGCAGGCTCGCCTGCAAACGCAGTACAAGATCTACACGCCAATCGTGGTAAAGCTGGCGCCGGATATGGCAGAGGAGCAGATCGCCTCCTGCTGTGGGAGTTTGCTTAGCAGAGAGTTCGACGGTGTCATTGCTACAAATACCACACTGGACAGGTCTTTGGTCGCCTCTCATCCGCATGCGCAGCAGGCGGGCGGGTTGAGCGGGGCGCCGCTGAGTGAAAAGTCCTGCGAGGTACTTAAATGTATCAAAGCAGAAGTCGGCGAGCGCATGCCGATCCTAGGTGTCGGTGGCATCATGTCGGCTGATGATGCGCAGCTGCGTCTTGCCGCTGGAGCCGACCTGCTGCAAATTTATACAGGGTTTATCTATCAGGGACCGGCCCTTATTGAGCAAATCCTCGCTGGCATCGCAGAAGATTAATTAGGAAATCTAAATTGATTACACTCATATTCTATACAACAGTTGGCTGTCATCTTTGTGAACATGCCGAGTTGGTGTTGCAAGAATTTGCCGCGCAATCAGGTGTCCCTGAATTCGACCTTAAAGAAGTAGATATCAGTGCGGATGCGCATCTTGTAGAGCTGTACGGGATTCGAATTCCTGTGGTGAAGAATTCGGCAAACGAGAAAGAGGTCGGTTGGCCGTTTGGTCTAGAGGATATTGCTTCGCTATTTTGAAATGCCAAGGTTCGAAGCGCAGGCCGAATAAGTTGTCCGCGGAATAACGGATGTCACAGGTGCACGCACTTTAGTTCGATAGGGGTGAATTGGACAGGGGGCGATGTTCTCGCTAGCGGTGAGAGTGGTATTGCGCGGATCAATGATTGGCACTGGCTAGCAGCTGCTCTATTGGTTTGCCCGCTGCCACATAAAATGGCCGCCGAGCGTCGGCGTGCTTGCGGTAAAGAAGCCCTCAAGCAATACCCTTTTATTTAATGCCGCTCGTGTCTTTCTTCCTTTATGTAAGCCCCTTTTGTATGAGGGCCTAAAGCCCTATTGTTGATACTGTTCGTGTGAACAAATTGACAGCGAAAATGCAGCTAAATCAGTCGAAATCGCTAATAGGTAATAGGTAATAGGTAATAGGTAACTGAATTTATTGGCGATTCTGGGAGTTTGTTAGTATTTAGGCTTAGATTTTAGCCTGGCCCGACGCCAAATAGGCGCTTTGCGTTCTCGCTGGTCTCAAGGGCTAGCTGTTCTGCAGGCCGGCCGCAGCAACGTGAAAGCGTATAGAGCACTTCGATTAGGTGTTTCGGTTCATTGCGACGGGTCTTGGGCTTGGGCCGGATGGTCCTGGGCAGAAGGTACGGCGAGTCGGTTTCAATTAGGAGTCGATCGCCGGGTATGAGCCCTGCTAGTGTCTGTAGGTCTGTGCCGCGCCTCTCATCGCATACCCAGCCGGTGATGCCGATGTACATATCCAGTGCTAGGTAGTCTTCAAGTGCTTGTTGGTTATCGGTGAAGCAATGCACAACGCCGCCCACAATTTGATCGCGATAGCGGCGTAATAGCTCGATAAATTCGGGATGTGCGTCTCGCTGATGCAAAAATAGCGGTTTGCCAAGCTCCGCCGCAAGCTTGAGGTGCGCCTCAAAAACCTCGAGTTGTGTTTGCGGATCTGAGAGCTTGCGATTGAAATCCAGACCGGTCTCGCCGATGGCGACACATTTGTCTTCATTTGCGAGCGCGCGAACGGACAGTAGAGCCTTATCGTCGAAGCTCTCTGCAACATGAGGATGAAAACCCGCTGTAAAGCTGAAGACCTCTGGTCGGGCATTGCTTAGGCCCAATCCCGCTTCGTTCGACTTCTGGTCGGTGCCGGTAACGATAATATGCGACACGCCAGCAGCTTGCGCTGCGGTCACGACCCCATCGAGATCATCGCTGAAGGATTCGTGACTGAGGTTGGCGCCGATATCTACTAGATTCATTATTTGACTCGAATGTGCAGGGTGACTGAGTGCTAAAAGCGGTCAGAGTCTATCCTAGCTATGGGATGAGAGCTAGCTGCCACGGTATGTTCAGAGCAATCGATGGATAGATATTTGGTCACTTTTCCTCGATAATAGCGCAA
This sequence comes from uncultured Pseudomonadales bacterium, assembly GCA_938082955.1. Taxonomy (GTDB): domain Bacteria; phylum Pseudomonadota; class Gammaproteobacteria; order Pseudomonadales; family Pseudohongiellaceae; genus UBA9145. The sequence continues at coordinate 1,485 of CALKDE010000160.1, read as the reverse complement.
TAGGTATTCTAAGATTAATAGTAAGTCTTCACAGTGGACGCAAAAGTTAACATGCACACGGAAAAGAAAGCACTTGATTGGGCAAACCTCGGTTTTCAATACCACAGAACCGATTTTCGCTTTAGCGCAAATTGGAAAGATGGCAGCTGGAACGAAGGCGAGCTAGTTAGCAGCGAAGTGATTGCCGTGCACGAAGGTGCCCCGTCACTGCACTATGCGCAGCAGTGCTTCGAAGGTATGAAGGCGCAGACCGCGTCTGATGGCCGAGTTCTCCTCTTCCGCCCGAACCTAAATACTGAACGGATGGATCTCGCCGCGGCGAGATTGCTCATGCCTGCCGTACCGCGCGCGTTATTCATGCGCGGTGTAGAGGAGGCAGTCAGAGCGAATTACGCCTGGATACCGCCTTTCGGTTCGGGTGCTTCCCTTTATATTCGGCCCATGCTGATCGGTGTTGGTGAGAATCTTGGACTTAAGCCGGCGCAAGAATTTGAGTTTCGTGTCTTTGTCTCGCCGGTAGGGCCTTATTACAAACAGGCGGGACTCTCGGTTATCAGCCTTGCCGTTTCTGATGTTGATCGCGCCGCACCTCGAGGAACTGGGAGCTACAAGGTTGGTGCTAATTATGCCGGCGGACTACTTGCGACCCAGTTAGCGCAGGAGGTTGGCGCCAACGAGGCCCTGTATCTAGATTCCAAGGAAGCGCGCTATATCGACGAGGCCGGTTCCGCGAATATTCTTATCTGTACAAAAGACGGTGTGCTGCTGACACCTAAGTCCGATGCCATATTGCCCAGCATTACGCGTCGCTCTATTATGACGCTAGCACAGGAGCAGTTAGGCATGAGTACGCAGGAGCGACCTATCGATCTGCGCGCAGAGTTCTCTACGTTCCAGGAAGCAGCTGCCTGCGGTACTGCGGCGGTGCTTGCTCCCATCGGTAAGATTTGGTTCGATGGGCAATGGCACGACATAGGTGATGCAGGATCAAACGTTGGCCCGACGATGCAGCAAGTCTATGACTTGTTAGTGGGCATTCAAAGGGGTGAGCTCGAAGACAAGCATGGCTGGTGTCATGAGGTTAGCATCTAACGGTTCTGCTATGGAATTGCGACATCATTAAACAGTGCCATGACTAACTATTAATGCCCTATGTGTGGCGATAAGCCCCTTGAATCGGCCGCTGGCTTTGGATGGCTCACGTTAGCTTTTCTATGCCCCGGCGCCTGCTGCCGGATGAATTTGTGACCTTGTGCAGGCAAATCACTTTCACCTGACCAATATTCTTCTCACTTATTCTTGCTTCAATCTCAATAATTTCCTTATAAATTGCCCGCTTGCTTAGCGAATGTCATGGTTTGTGGATGTGCCAAAAAAATATTTTTAAAGAGAAAACTTGACCCACCTCCAACTTATCCTTATATATGTGCGCTGTTTGACTAGCCACAATCGCCAGAATCAGAGAGTTTTTATAGCCAATGTCTA
>CALKDE010000159.1 GCA_938082955.1 uncultured Pseudomonadales bacterium | reverse complement strand
CTTTCATCGTGTCGTGCCGGGCTTCGTCATTCAAGCAGGTAGCCCAGTATATAATCCATTAGGAGTACAGGTTACTCTCTTGAATGACGAGATAAACGCAGATGCGCTAGGCTTGGATCAGATATCGGCACTGAATCCGGACGGCAGCTTCGCAGATGTGCTCAACATTGAGTCGAGATCGGATTTCCATGAAGATATCCTGACGCCTCTCTATGCACAGCGAAATATCACAGATGTCGAGGCGGCAGTGAACAGTCAGTATCAGGTACTCAAAGCGCTTCAGAATTTGAGTATAAAAGCAGTCTACGAGAATCAAGGCTATCGTTACGATGATTCTCGAACGAGTCGACCTATTGAGCGCGGCACTGTGGCTCTGGCGAATTCAGGCCCGGATAGTAATGGACCCGAATTTTTCATTAGCCTTACCGCCGCCGCATCGCTTTCCGGAAAATACACGGTTATAGGGGAAGTCGTCGAGGGCCAAGAGGTGATGGATAGAATCGGCAACACCGCTATCGAGCCAGATCAATTCTCGAGCCTTAGCACTTTGATATACTCAGTGCGAAAGGCAAACTAGTAAGAAAACCCGCTAATGTTGGAGCTGTTATGTCGAAGAAGAAAGCCAAAAAGAACTCCGAACAAGGTACCTATGCCCTGTGTATTACGACCGGGCTCATTTTAGTCGGCTTGGGGCTTGCCCCGTTTCTCGGCAACTTGCTGGCATCCAGCGCAATCGGGGTGTTAACGGGCGGCGGTGTCGGCTATTTAATCAATAACCGCAAGTCGGGCCGCAAAGGCTAATATTTCAACACCGTTAGCTCACAGGCTACTCTGCAGTGGCTTGGTCAGCCTCTTCCATAAATATCTCTCGCCTATAGGGCGGCATAGATTCTAGGATCGTCTTTCCATAACGCTTGCTAACTATGCGTTCGTCAAAGAGCGTTATCGTTCCTGTGTCCGATTCACTGCGTAGCAATCGCCCACTTGCTTGAACGAGTCGAAAAGCCGCGTCGGGTACTGCCAAGGTCATAAAAGAATTCAGCCCTTGCTGCTCGATCCACTCCGACAGAGTCATTTCAATCGGATCATTCGGCACAGCAAAAGGAATCTTAGCTATCAATACATGGGTACAATATTTCCCAGGTAAATCAACTCCCTCTGCAAAGCTAGACAAGCCAAAGATCAGGCTGCCCTCGCCCTTATCTATTCGTTGCCGATGATATTTTAGTAGTTGCGACTTCTGATAATCATCTTGGCATAACACCAGATCGCGCCACACTGGCGGCAGTAACTGCATAACATCCTGCATCTGTCGCCGACTAGAAAAAAGCATAAGCGAAGCACCAGACTTATCCACTATTCTAGGGATTGCTTTCACGATGAAATCAGTGTGTTTTTCTGAGTTCGATGGTTCACAATGCATTTTAGGAATAACAAGACTTGCAGAATTCGCAAAATCGAATGGACTTAGGATACTTAAGTAATGCGTGTGCTCCGGCAAACCTGCTCGCATCTGCAACATATCGAAATTTCCCAAAGATGAGAGTGTAGCGGAAGTAAGCACCGCGCCGGCACAATTTTCCCAGAGTCGTTGCTGTAGATTATCTGCGGCCAAGACAGGGCTCGAGGACAAACCGATATCCGCGAAATTCTCATTGGTATTATAACTTAGCCACCTGGCTATAGGCGCCTTACCCTCAGGATCTACACAGGCATAACTTAACCAAAGCCCCAGATTCGACTCTGCCCGTTTCTGCTGCGACCCTACCAGCGGAAACCACTGTTCAGCGAGCTGTCTGCGCTTTACATCGCCTGAATCTTCCATCGCGTCTTTCAGGTCATCACTTATGCTTTGAAACGCAGCCCCTAGTCGCGCAAAAAGATTGGCTAAATTAGCCGCCAAATTTTTCACCTCCTCTGGCACAACGCCTAACGCGAATGCGTGCTGGATACGATTATCATAGCTATCGGCTTGATCTACCGACTCAAGGATCTGCTCCAATATCAACCACGCATGGTCGAGCTGTCCCCTAGTGTCGACGAGAAATTTCTGCAGTGATTTCTGAGTTGTTTCATCGATGAAGTCATCCTTGTGCAGTCGCAGCAACAGAGTATCAGTACGCTCTAACCAAGTGATGGTCGCTTTGATTCGTGTATAAGCAGAGAAATGGTTATTACTCTTAAGTGGTAGATGGTGCGCCTCATCGAATATGTAAATGCATTTCTCTGGCTCAGGAAGAATAATTCCTCCACCCAACGCCAGATCCGACAAGACTAAATCATGATTACTCACGATGCAGTCTGCCTTGTCCATGGAATCGCGAGCTTGGTAAAAACAACAGTTTCTGAAGTGACTGCACTTGGGCCCCATACATTGTGCATTGTCCACTGTTACCGGCTTCCAGTTAGTATCGCTCAGCGAGGTTTCCCAGTCGTCCCTGTCCCCTTTCCAGTTACCTGTACTCAACTGCTCCAACATCTTCTCGTAGAGCGCATGGTCTCCGCCGGCTGGATCATCTAATTCTTCCCCATACAAGTCCATCATCGCCTGCATGCTGTCATTACCTTTAAGCAGCATATCCAGTTTGGCTAGGCACAAATACCGCCCTCTGCCCTTGGCCAGGGAATAACTAAAACTAAGGTCAGAGCCTTCTAATATTTCTGGGAGATCCTTGAGCACTACCTGTTCTTGAAGCGCGACGGTTGCTGTAGCGATCACCACTTTGTAATTAAGCGCCTTAGCCAGCGGCAACACAGCAAGCACATAGGCCATCGTTTTACCCGTGCCTGTACCTGCTTCGACCACGCAGATCGGCGGCTCGGATTCGTCGTCGGTAAGGGTGGACAAGGTCTTTGCGATCTCAGCGATCATCAAACGCTGACCGTAACGGGGAGTCAGGTCACGGGATTCGAGCAACTGGCGATAGGTGGACTGAATATCCTTCTTTACGTCGTCCGCCAACATCGAGCTGTGTCCTTGAGTTTCTTTCTGATATGGCTAATTGATCAGCGAATTATAGCATTTGTATGCCAGTTTCCTGTGAATTTATCGGAATTCGCCGTCAACAGAGTTCTTTTCTGTTTTGATTGAAACAACATCTGCTACACTTGTGGCATAGTTAGTTTGCGCGCTCATTAGACTTACAAATGAGTAAAGAAGTCATAATAATCCAGTTAAACCCTTCGGTTCGTAGTACATGACAACTGCCTCAAATCCTGCATTTCCCCTGCTAGACAACACTTGGTTGAATCAGGACTCTACACAGCGTCTTGTTACTATTGAGAACCTAGACCTTAAAGAGCCTGGCACTGCTGAGTTTTTTCTTAAAGTAGCGCAAGAAGATGAGTATGAAGCTGTTCGTTGCTCTGCCATTGCACGCATAATTGAATTAGATGTGCTCGAGTTACTCCAAAGCGTAGCCGGCAAGGTACAAAAGAGTGCTCAGCAGCAAATCTACCGAATTGTTGCTGGCACACTGGAAAGCAATCACAGCGAAATCGAGCGTATCGAAAAGTTAGCGCAACTGCCCAGTAAAGGAGCTAAACAAGTAGCTCTGATAACAAAGCTGAAGACTTTTGGGAACCTAGCCGTCGGTGCAGTAGCACAGAACGAAGATCTCGCTGATATTTGCCTATTCGCTGCCAGTGTTCATGCACGAAAATCTGCTGCAACCAAAATCACTGACACTCAACTGCTCAAAGAGATTCTAGTCAAGGTTACAGGGAAAGATAAAACTGTCAGCAAAACAATCGCCAGCCGGCTAGCTGAAGACTCTAGCCAGGCGAGTGAAAAAAACAGTGCCGATACTACGGTTACACCTGAACCGAACAAAGAGAAAACTGCTTCGAAAACAACTGAAAAATCTGCAGACAACAAGACAGTAAAAAATGAGAAGCTTGATAAAGTTGAGATCCCACTCGTAGAGCCCAGCATTGAATTCGAGGCCGCTGAAAAAGAGGCCCTAAAACTTAGCTACAAGAACACAGCCCGACTCTTTGAAATTCGTTCACAACTAAGAAAATTACAAGCCAGACTAGCCGATACTGAGACGGAGCTTATTGCAAAAATTAAAGGTCTGCAGGCGAACATCGCGGAAAAAATCACCAAGAACAATCAATATCAGGAACAACTGAAGGTGAAAACCGAGGATCTACTCACCTCTCTCGCCGAGGCCCTTAAGGCAGGAAACTCAGAGAGCGCGACTCAATGCTGGGACAAGATCCAGGGGAACATAAGCAATACAGCTAATCAAGTGCGGGCCGAGCTTCTAAAACAATCAAATGTGCACAAAGATAAGCTCATAGAACTTCGCGATTGGAAGATATTTGCCTCAACTGAGAAGAAGAAAGAACTGATAGTGCAGATGCAGCATCTGATCGAATCAAAGATGCATGCTTCAGATCGCTCAAAAAATATTAGCAAAATGCATAAAGAATGGAAGGCCCTCGGTCGCTCGAGTCAAAATGAGCAGCTCTGGAAGGAGTTTAAAAAGCTATCAGATCAGGCATACGAGCCTTGCAAGGAATATTTCAAAGAACGAAAACAGCAAATGGTTGAAAATTTGCTAAAGCGTCGCGAGATATGCGAATCCCTTGAAGCTGAACATAAGCTGCTGCATGAGTCTGACGACGATCCAGATATTTCTATGTTAAACAAACTTCTTAGCGATTCCGAGAAGAGTTGGAAAACATACGCCCCTATAGAACAGAGCAAAATTAAAAGCTTACAGAAACGCTTCTATGAGACTGTGAATCAGTTACGCAAATTACGTAAAAGCAAACTATCAGTCAGCGCCAAACAAAAACAGGAACTAGTAAGCCAAGCGGTTGAGCTGAGCAAGATTGAAGACAACAAACACGCCATGAACGAAGCGAAGCGCTTGCAGCAAGAATGGAAAAAAATAGGCCCTACTTCTTACCGTGAAGATCAGACGTATTGGCAAGACTTTCGCGCTGCCTGCGACACCATTTTCAATAAACGCAATGGGGCTTCGAACGAATTACGTGAGGACCTCCAAAAGATCGAGGCTCGACTTAACGAGATACTCGCTGCTCTAGATGCCATAGCTAAGAAGGATGATACTGCTTTGCGCGAATCCCGAGCGCCTTATCAGGATTTAGCTCAAGAATTCTCAAACTCACTAGACCCGCGAATCAAATCACAGCGCAAACGTTTACTTGACCGTTTTAACTCCGTAAAGCGCCAGATCGACTCCAGGTTTCGAGCATTGCCTGATAAACGGCAGCAGCAGTTGATGCAGAATATTCTCGAGAAAGCATCCACGCTGCTAAATATAGAGAAGGCCCTGCTAGGGGAGAGCGATGCCGAAAAATTTGCCTCCCTGCAACAGGCTTTTGACGCTGACGTCTGCAAAAAGGCGGATAACAGTGGAAATGCTGAAGTAGATGACCTTCTCAGTGCGAGACAGGCTACAGTACTCTCCGCGAAGTCTAATTCTGATTTAGTAAAGCAATGCAAGCTGTGCGCAGACACGTTTAGGCAACTCTGCATACAGGCAGAGGTTCGAGCGAACGTCGATTCTCCTGCAGAAGACAAAGCACTTAGAATGAAGTTTCAACTGGAACAACTGCAGAGTGGTTTCGGTCAGGCCAAGCCAGAACCAAAACAGAACTTGAAATATGCTATGAGCACACAGATGCACTCGATTGCACTGGGCCCACTTGACGAATCTACGCGAGAAACTTTTACTGCTCGCTTAAATGAGGTATTACAGAAGTTACGCTAAAGATTGATCACGGATTCGACTTATTACTGGGTTTGCGTAACTCAACAAGTAGTGGCGATGCAACTTCGGATCAACTTGCCTCAACCTATTCGAGAAGAAATCGCGCGACTCTCTTTGTATTTCAGGACTACCAATATCCAAACCTACCGCAATCTCGGGCAGTAAGCCTTTTTCCTGCAATAATTCGAAAGCGATATAATTACTATCCCGTAGTTTATAGTTCACGAGTATCTGCGAATCAATACTAGCTGCGATAACATCAGAATTATCGCTTTCATATTGCATTTCTCTACCGAAAGCAACGTGAACCGCCCCTTTAAAACCGGTCATTCCTGCTACTATGCTCTGAATATCGCTTTTTTCATTCTTAGTAAACGAGCCCGTGGCTTCAATCGCATGCAGCTCTTCGGCCTTAAGAACATCACAGGCGTCATACTCGTAGGAGATTGACACCGGCACGATGTGTAGCTTCTGCAGGCTTTCACTGAGTGGCTGTTTACGCTGATACATGGCTAACATTTTTAATAGTGCAGCCTCTGTCTTATCGACGCCATCTTTCGCTCGCCCTTCTCTCTGCGCTATCCATACATGGCTGCCTTGCTCTATGCAGTGATGCATGTATTCGGAAAGCAAGGTTAAACCTTGCAGCAACTCTCTACCTTTCAGCGAGCGCTGCACGATGAAACTCTTATTCAGGCGCATAAGATCTGATACAAACGGCTTTTTCAGCAGGTTATCGCCTGTGGCTATTTGCACCGTCCTGTTCCCGGCTCTATACAACATGTAGTTCACAAAGGCGGGATCCATCGTAATATCACGATGGTTACTCAAAAAAAGATAGCTCCTCTCACTGTCGAGCTGCTCTAGCCCTGAGTGCGTCAGGCTCGTTGTCGTACCCTCTATCATCTTGTACATGTAGCCCGCAATAACATCCTGCATGCTTGCCACATCGTGAACAGAGGTAACTTGGCCCTTCAGCTTTTTACGAGCAATTAGTCGCATCACGCTTGGAAGAAGGTGCGACACCCTCGGAGCATAGAAACTGGCGATACTGGAGAGAAATTCTGGGTTGGTGACTAGACGATCTAAGACAGGTCGAACCTCATGATCGTGATAGGGCCGTATCTCTTTAAATTTATCCATTTATTCTCTAATTATCAATTAGTTAAGAATTTTCAGGAATTGTTATTTACTGCCCTACTTGTAGGAATGGGATTCTATCTGCTTTACTCACACATGTGTAGCACAAGCTATTTAGCGGCGGCGTCGACAACTGTAATGGCAGCCACATAGTCATCCAAGCTCTTAAACAGATCTTGCTTCGAATCCCCCGCTTTTGCTTTCGCCTGGGCATAGCTCTGCTCATATGACGCAAGCGCCTCACTTGAAAACAATCTATCACGCCTGAACTGATTCCATT
>CALKDE010000158.1 GCA_938082955.1 uncultured Pseudomonadales bacterium | reverse complement strand
GAAAATTACCTTTTTTGTTAGTGACACTCTCCCAAAATTTGTATAAATAAAACTACATATTGCGAGGCTTACGGCCGACCTATATGATGGGGCCATATTAGAGAAGTGAATTCGAAGGTATTGAATTTTAAATATTTAAATATTTACATTTTTATCTCAAGGGGATAATTTGATGAATAGTCCGATTAAGAACATGAAGAAACAGAAAGGATTTACGCTTATCGAAATTGCCATTGTATTGGTAATAATCGGTTTGTTAGTAGGCGGTGTATTGCAGGGTCAGGAGTTGATTGAAAACTCTCGAGTGAAGCAGGCCGCTAAGGACATGAACGGAACAGCTGCTGCGATGTTCGCCTACCAAGATCGATATAAGCGCCTGCCAGGTGATGATGGGAATGCCGCCGCGCTAACGGCTCGCGGAGCTTCTTGGGCAGCAGTTTTGGCTGGTGATCTTGACGGAACTTTAGATGTGGACCTTGCTGGAACATTTGTTGGTGCCACCGAATCTCAGGCATTCTGGCAGCAGTTAAGGGCGGCTGGTTTTATCGCAGGTAATCCTGCAGAAACCGCTCAGTTGGCTCTGCCTGTAAACGCATGGGGCGGATTCATGGGCATAACTACTGCCGCTATGGGCGGTGCTTTGGAAGGTACTAAAGTGTGCCTGAGTCAGGTTCCAGGTTCTTCTGCTCTTGCTCTAGATAATGAGCTTGATGATGGTCTAGGTGCTACAGGTAATCTGCGAGCTACTCTTGGCGTTTCTGCTACAAACACAGCCCCAACCAACACAGCACTGGCGGCTGTTTACAATGAAGATAATGTTTATACTGTCTGTTACAGAATCTAAAGCCACCAGCTAGTTAGAACCAACAACGCATAAAAAACCCGACCGCTTACGGCCGTCGGGTTTTTTATGCGCGAAATTTTGTAGTTTTATACCTAAATCAGTTTGCTCGAATTGGTTTCATCTTTGCTAGCTAAAAAGCTTAAAAAGAGCAGGGGCCAGATGCCGGCGTGGATCATCACATCGGCGGTATTGAATACATAGTTCCAATAGGGGATGTGTTGTATGTCGATGAAGTCGATCACACTGCCATACACAACTCGATCCAGTATGTTGCTGGCGCCGCCACCGACTATGAAGCCAAAGCAGATATACTCATAGCGATTGATCATTGGACTAAACCAGAGATAGGCGCTTACGCCGATCAAAAGCGCGATGCTAATCACAGCAAATACCCAGCCCATCCCCTGCAGCATGCCAAACACACCGCCATAATTACGAATGTGAGTGAAGTGGATCAGAGTGTTCCACTGGATCGTCGTGTTTTGTGCAATCGTGCTATTTACCCAGTACCCAATTAGCTGAGATAGAGCCAACACAGTTAATGCAATGGTAATGAACCAGAGCATGTTGTTTGTCTTATTTTCTAAGCGCATAGATTCACTAATTCCTGCCTTGTGACGTGTTGCTCAAGTAGTCTAATTTTCAAGCAGGGCAAACAGTTTACGCAAGCGTATCGCATTTGCTCCTACATCGCCGGTGCCTACACGGGAAACCGACCTGGCATCAACGACAGTATCGGATCCTTGCTGTTCGATCGTGATAACCACATCGTCTTTGAAGCGAAACCAGAATGTTGTGTCAGTAGCCTCAATTCTGCCAGCGGAGGCATTCGCTGCAACAAGCTCCCAGCCCAAATCATCGACACCAGCCAGCGCCTTCTCGAAAATCACATTGACGGATTGGCTATAGCGCCGTGTAATTAAATCCGGGTAGGCCTCATCGGTTAGCTCGATCAGTCGCTGCGGTGTCATATTGTTGGAGCCGCCATAGACCAATGTGTTCGGTGCATCGGCGCGCAGTGCTGCTACCGAAATAAATTCAGGAGGGTTGATTCGATTAGTGGAGATATCGTGAATCGGCGGGTAGTTCACGCCTTCGCCGGGGCGGAAGCTTTCTGGAATAAGATAAGCAACCCAGGCTAGCAAAGCACCAATTGCCGCGAGGCTCACGAATTTGCCAGCATTCTTAACTTTGAAAAACTGGCTAGCTATGAGCGTGGCAACGGCAATTAGGAGGCAGGCCCAGGCAAGCCATTGCCCGGCTTGGTTGGCTGTACCAAGAAGCGAAAACCCGCGCCTGAAGTCCCAAAAGCCCAGCCAGATACCGGCGGCGGAGGCGAGCGTGAGCAACCCTAAGCCGAGTCCTAATGCTAGGCTAGCGAGTCCGCTGATCTTTAGTCGCCGTCTCAGTTTTACCTGATCGGTAGTGTCGGTAGTCATAGCTATGCCTTGCTAAATGGCTGGTCGGCGTACTGCAAAATAGTCGGGCTGGCTGTGGCATCGTCTGAACTGAAAGCCACGATGGAGTGGGCGCAATTGTGCATTCTTGGAGGTGCCCAAAGCTGATCCATACTACGACCTTCGACGTGACAAAGATAAGATTTTATTAGTGCTCCGTGACTCACTACCGCGACCTTTCTCTCATTTGTAGAATTCGCGCGGTGTGTGGCCTCAATCTCCGCCACGGCGTCGATTGCCCGTTGCTGTAACTCAAAGAAACTTTCGGCGCCATTTACTCGAAACAGATGAGGCTGCTCCCAGAAATGGCGATGAGACTCTGGCTCTGTTTCTGCAAGCTCTTCATAGAGATGACCTTCCCAGGGGCCGAGAAATATTTCGCGTAGCTCATCAAGATAATTAATCTCGGTTGTTGACTTAGAGAATGCATGCTCAGCAGTTTGTCGCGTGCGTAGACTACTGCTGCAATATATCCTATCAAACTCTAGGTGGCCGATACGCTGCCCAAGCTCTTTTGCCTGTTGGATGCCCAAATCCGTTAGATGCGATTCGCTTTGACCCTGAACCCGCCGTTCTTTGTTCCAGTTGGTCTCCCCGTGCCGAATTAAATGCAGCTGCATTCTTAATTTTCCCTGTCAATAAAATTGGTTCGTGTTCTCGAGACGGCATCCAACCAACCGTCATAGTGTTTCTCTCTCCAGGCATCATTTTTGCCCGCCTCAAAGCGCTGGTCTAGTTTCCACTTCGCGCTTATTTCCTCTAGCGATTCAAAGATGCCAGCCTGCAGGCCGGCGATATAAGCCGCACCCAGGGCGGTTGTCTCTGTGAGTTCGGGTCTTAGTACTTCTAGATTTAACAGATCAGACAACTTTTGCATCACGTAGTCATTGTTGGCCATGCCTCCATCGACGCGAAGGCTAGCTACGGTGCCACCATCCGCTTCGATCGCGACTACTAGGTCTTTGCTCTGATAGCAGACACTGAGCAGGGCGGCAGTGACCACTTCTTTTACGCCACTATCGCGAGTGAGGCCGTACAAGGCCCCTCGCGCTTCTGGGTCCCAATAGGGCGCTCCTAGACCGGTAAAAGCAGGCACCAGATAGACACTTAGGTCTTCGCTGGTTTGCTCCGCCAACGCCTCAGACTCGCTGGCCTGTTCTATGAGTTTTAAGCCGTCTCTGATCCATTGCATGGTAGCACCTGCCATGAAGATGCTGCCTTCGACGGCATAGCTGGTTTCGCCATTGAGGCGAAAGGCCACCGTGCTTAGTAGGCGATTTTCAGATTGGACCACCTGATTGCCGGTATTCAACAAGAGGAAGCAACCGGTGCCATAGGTGCTCTTGGCCATGCCGGCAGAAAAGCAACATTGCCCGAATGCTGCGGCTTGTTGATCGCCAATCACTCCGGTAACCGGTATGGCGCTGCCGAAGAACTCGGCATCACACTCGCCATACTCAGCGGCACAATCCTCAACAGTTGGTAAGAGTGACGCGGGTATATCGAAAATTTCGAGTAACTCGTCGTCCCATTGCTGAGTATGAATATTAAAAAGCTGTGTTCTGGATGCGTTCGTAGCATCAGTGCGGTGACTACGACCCTTGCTGAGATGCCACAGCAGGAAACAATCGACTGTACCGAAAGCGAGTTCGCCTTTTTCAGCTCGCTCTCTGGCACCCGCAATATTTTCCAGTATCCAGTGAATCTTACTCGCAGAAAAGTAAGCATCAATTAGCAGGCCGGTCTTGTGCTGAATTTTTTCTTCCAAATGCTGGCTTTTTAATTCTTCGCAGTAGTCGCCGGTTCGACGGTCCTGCCAAACGATTGCATTGTAGATTGGAAGGCCTGTCTTTCTGTCCCACACGATGGTGGTCTCGCGCTGATTGGTTATTCCTATGCAACGAATCTGATCAGCTGTAATTGAGGCTGTTTCGAGTGCGGTGCGGCAACTAGCGATAGTGCTGTGCCAAATTTCCATCGCATCGTGCTCTACCCAGCCGTTGTTAGGAAAATACTGCGTGAATTCTTGCTGCCCTACGGAGAGTTTGTTGCCCTGAGAGTCGAATATCAGTGCGCGGCTACTGGTAGTGCCCTGGTCGATAGCGAGAATGCAATTCTTCATGCCAATACTCTCTTCAATAATTTCGTACTATTCCCTTGCCTTTCAATCCTCTAAATCTTACAAGAATCTCATTGCTTTGCAGGGATTGAATCATGGGAAAAACAGTTCCTCATGGTACACTAACTGTCTATTTCGTGGGCAAGTTCGTAGGCTAAATTAAGCCGCTTCCAAGCAAGAGTATCTGAGTCAAAAAACCTATGCATGATCTCCTCATAATCGGTGGCGGCATCAATGGAGCCGGCATCGCTGCCGATGCTGCGGGTCGCGGTTTGGATGTTGTTCTCTGCGAAAAAGCTGACCTTGCCTCGGGAACTTCGTCTTGGAGTACCAAGCTTATCCACGGCGGCTTGCGCTATCTCGAATTCTATGAATTTAGCTTGGTGCGAAAGTCATTGCAAGAGCGTGAAGTGCTCACTGCAGCGGCTGCACATATCATTAAGCCGCTTGCCTTTCACATTCCTCAGTTGCCACACTCGCGAAGCTCATGGCTTATTCGCATCGGACTGTTCTTGTATGACAATTTGGCGCGAGGTAAGCGTTTTGAAAGCTCGCGTTCCATCAAGATAGATTCTGAAGGCCCGCTCAATTCAGCAATTACTAGCGGCTTCGAATATTGGGACGCACAGGTAGACGACTCGCGTCTAGTGGTATTGAATGCGCTGCAGGCGAAGCAGCGCGGAGCGCAGATACTCACGCGCACAGAATGCACGGGCATGACGTCTCTGGATAATGGCTGGCGCGTCACTCTTCACGATCACGCTAACAATACTGATAGTGAAGTCGACTGCAAGGTTATCGTGAATGCGACAGGGCCCTGGGTCGCCGCCTTATCTGAACAACTCAGCAATAAAGAGACAGAGCATGAAATTCGCCTCGTCAAAGGCAGTCATATCGTTGTGCCACGCATGCATCCTGGCTCACAGGCTTTTATGTTGCAGCATCATGATGGCAGAGTAATTTTTGTAATTCCGTGGTTGCAAGACTATACATTGATAGGCACGACTGAAGCGGAGCACAAGGGAAGCCTGGAGCGTGTAGAAATCTCTAAAGGAGAAATCAGCTATCTACTCTCGATTGTGAATCTGTATTTCAAGAAATCGATCTTGCATTCCGATGTTGTGTATAGCTTTGCCGGCGTGAGACCGCTAATAGACGATGAGGAAGTTATCGCGAGCAAAGTATCGCGAGACTACAACTTAGAATTGGAAGCGAATCCACATTCAATACTCTCAGTCTATGGTGGCAAAGTGACTACCTATCGAGTCCTGGCTGAAGATGTATTGAGTAAATTAAAGGAAGCGTTGCCGGCTATGGGTCCGGCGTGGACTAAGGGTGCAACGCTGCCTGGGGGCGACTTTGATCTCCCAGAGCATTTATTTCAAAAAATGCTCTTCAAGTATGCCTGGCTGGGCTCGGACTTTATCAACCGTTTGTTGGACAGCTACGGTACTCTCAGTTTTGATGTGCTCGGTGATGCTTCAAACATGAACGATCTGGGGGTGAAGTTTGGCCACAACCTGTACCAAAGAGAAGTTGACTATCTGTGTAGGGAAGAATGGGCGAAATCGGCAGACGATATTCTCTGGCGACGCAGCAAACTAGGCCTTAAATTTTCACGCGCGGAACGTGACTCACTCGCTAACTACATAGAACAGTCTTTTTCTGCGAACTAGGAAATGGAAACACTGAATGCTTGAGCTGCGAAACATTACACGTCATCAGGCAGAGGAGGTTTTCGTTGATGATATTTCTCTGTGTATGCAGCGAGGCGAATTGAATATTCTTCTCGGCCCCACGCTCGCCGGCAAGACTTCCCTGATGCGCATTATGGCCGGCCTCGATAAACCCGATAGCGGTGAGTTGCTCTTCGATGGTGTATCGGTATTGGGTATGGCTGTGCAGAAACGCAACGTAGCAATGGTGTATCAACAATTCATCAACTATCCCTCGCTGACGGTGTTTGAGAACATTGCCTCACCGCTTCGGGTAGCTCGAGTTGAAAAGAGTCAGATAAATAGGCAAGTAGCGGAAGTAGCCGAATTGCTGCAAATGACACAGGTGCTCGATCGTACCCCAGATACTCTTTCCGGCGGGCAGCAACAAAGAGTCGCGTTGGCGCGGGCGCTCGTTAAGAAGGCCGACTTAGTGTTATTGGATGAGCCGTTGGCTAATCTCGATTACAAACTACGCGAAGAACTGCGTGCTGAGCTGCCGGCCTTATTCGCGGCCATGGGTGCAGTCTTGGTCTACGCGACCACTGAGCCTACCGAGGCCCTCGTGCTCGGCGGCAATTCTGTGTGTCTACATCAGGGCAGGGTCGAACAGTTTGGTTCGACCCTGGAGCTGTACCGAACGCCTGTCAGCTTGCGTTCGGCGGAGATTTTTTCAGATCCGCCGCTGAACAGCGCGAAGGTGGAATGCGTTGCAGGTAAGCTAGCATTCGCGAGGAGTCAGCAACAAATTGGCTTCAACATCGAGCAGATACCCGACGGAAGCTACACTTTGGCGGTACGGCCGCATCATCTTAGTCGCGAAAGAGCAGGTCTGGATGACATAGAGGTTAAAGGCAGTGTGTCAGTCACTGAATTGACTGGCTCGGAGACGTTCGTGCATTTTTCTATGGAAGACAATTCCTGGGTCGCGCTGCTTCACGACGTGCAGAATTTTGCAGTAGCGAGTACGGTAGTATTTTATGTAGAACTACAGCATCTATTTTTGTTCGACAGCGACGACGCGCTTGTTGAATGGCACTCGACAATAAAAAGCTAAAAATGGCATCTATACAACTACAATCATTGGCTCATCGTTATCCCTCGGCTGCTGACTACGCGCTCAATAGCATGCAGCAGAGCTGGAATGATGGCGGTGCCTACGCCTTGCTCGGGCCATCGGGTTGCGGCAAGACGACGCTGTTAAATATCATCTCGGGCTTGCTCAAGCCGTCCGAGGGGAGGGTACTCTTCGATGATTTCGATGTGACAGACTTGACAACGGAGCAGCGCAATATTGCACAAGTATTTCAGTTTCCTGTTGTCTACGACACGATGACCGTCGCCGATAATTTGGCATTTCCTTTGCGCAATAGAGGCATCGCCAAAAATGAGATTGAGAAGCGAGTAGCGGACACATTGCAGATGCTCGACTTGCAGGGTCGAGCGAATGAACGGGCACGCTCGCTAACCGCAGATGATAAGCAGAAAATATCGTTAGGCAGAGGGCTGGTTAGAACTGACGTTCAAGCAATTCTTTTCGACGAACCGCTGACTGTTATCGACCCGCATTTGAAATGGCAATTACGTACAGAGTTAAAGAAGATTCACCAGCGCTTTCAACATACGATGATCTATGTGACCCATGATCAGACCGAAGCGCTCACATTCGCCGATCAGGTGATTGTTATGTACGAGGGGGCGGTAGTGCAGATAGGAACACCCCAACAACTCTTCGAGACACCGGAACACACCTTCGTTGGCAAGTTTATTGGCTCGCCAGGTATGAATGTGCTGCCCTGCGAGATCGATGGAAGCGAAGCGGTATTCGCCGGGAAGAAATTCTCTTTGAATACAGCTGTCGATAACCGTGGCGCCCGCTTCGAGTTGGGTATTCGCCCCGAGCATATTACATTGTCTCAAAGCGAGGGCATGCCACTTACGGTCACTGCGCTGGAAGACGTGGGCAGACACGTTATTGTGCGCGGCGAGATAGCGGGCACTGCGCTGTGTGCTTTAGTTAAGGACGGCGTCGCGATTCCCGAGAATCCCTGCGTTTCCTTCGATTCGGCGCGCATTAATCTCTATGCAGACGACTACAGAGTCGGCAGTGGTAGGGGAGACTAAACAATATGAGTATCCAGAAGGTTCAGAACAACAAAGCCTGGTTTATGGTAATGCCGGTGTTGATCTTAGTTGCCATCAGCGCGATTATCCCGCTAATGACAGTGGTTAACTACTCTGTGCAGGATACGTTTGGGAACAATGAATTTTTCTGGGTCGGCACGGAATGGTTCCAAGAGATACTCTCCTCGGAGCGATTTCATAACGCGCTATTAAGAACGCTATTGTTTTCGGGCCTGATTCTAGCCATTGAAATCCCTTTGGGTATATTGATAGCGCTGGCGATGCCGAAACGTGGTTGGAGCGTGTCCGTATGCCTCGTTCTAATGGCATTGCCATTGCTGATCCCTTGGAACGTGGTTGGTACCATATGGCAGGTGTTTGGAAGAGTGGATATCGGTCTGCTGGGTCACGGGCTTGCCAGTCTCGGCATAGACTACAATTACACACAAGATAATCTGGATGCTTGGTTGACGCTGATACTCATGGATGTCTGGCACTGGACCTCTTTGGTGGTGTTGCTGTGCTATTCAGGGCTCGTCTCGATACCCGAAGTTTACTATCAGGCAGCGCGGATCGATGGCGCCTCACGCTGGGCGGTATTTCGCTTCATACAGCTGCCGAAGATAAAGCGTGTGTTGTTGATTGCGGTTCTGCTGCGCTTTATGGACTCCTTCATGATCTACACCGAGCCGTTTGTGGTGACCGGGGGAGGGCCAGGTAATATCACGACCTTTCTCTCTATCGATCTCGTACAGATGGCGGTGGGTCAATTTGATCTGGGCCCTGCTGCGGCTATGTCGCTTATCTATTTCCTCATCATTCTTTTGGTTTGCTGGGTTTTCTACACGGTGATGACGAGCTACGACAATGATGAACAGTTGAATGGCCCAGGTGCGCAATAATGGCGATCTCGGCGAATAGCATGCTCAAAGTTAAGCGCACTGGCATCACCGCCTATATAGTCTTTTTGATGTTGCCTCTGTATTGGCTGCTGAACATGAGTTTTAAGACCAATCGGGAGATCCTGTCCACGTTTACACTGTGGCCACAGAACTTCACGCTGGACAACTACATCACTATTTTTACCGATCCGTCTTGGTATAACGGTTACATCAATTCGCTTACCTACGTAGTGATGAACATGGTTATCGCCATCAGTGTTGCGCTGCCGGCCGCCTATGCTTTCTCGCGTTATAAATTTTTGGGGGACAAGCATCTCTTCTTTTGGTTGCTTACCAATCGTATGGCGCCTCCAGCGGTCTTCGTCCTGCCATTCTTTCAGTTGTACTCGGCCTTCGGTTTGATCGACACACATATCGCCGTAGCACTCGCTCACTGTCTGTTCAATGTGCCGCTGGCGGTTTGGATTCTTGAGGGGTTCATGTCGGGTGTGCCAAAAGAGATAGATGAGACTGCCTACATTGATGGTTATTCTTTTCCGCGTTTCTTCGTTAAAATATTTACTCCACTTATCGGTTCGGGAATCGGTGTCGCCGCGTTCTTCTGCTTCATGTTTTCCTGGGTCGAACTTCTTATCGCGCGCACTCTAACCGTCACCGACGCGAAGCCTATCAGCGCTGTTATGACGCGCACCGTTTCTGCCTCTGGTCTTGACTGGGGGGTTCTTGCTGCCGCGGGTATTCTCACAATTATTCCTGGTGCGTTGGTGATTTACTTCGTGAGGAATCACATAGCTAAGGGGTTTGCCTTGGGTCGGGTGTAGCCCTAACTCGGTTAACCTCTTCGGCACGCTGCGCGCTCGCATTTCAAAAGACCCTGCCTTCTCCAAAGAAACTCTAAACTCTGATAATTTCAGTTGGGCTATAGGGTTTGAGTGGCTAGCACGCTGTAGGCCAACCCCCGCACCAGAATGATGCTCGTCCGCAAGCCTCCCAATGACTAATGCGATCCGGCGAATATTGGTATAGTCTTGGTCTAATCACGCATTACAATAATTTTTACCCCAGCACCGTGGAGCCCGAATTTTTATGAAGCCAATTCGCTTATATTCTCTAGTCCTATTCATCGCTGTGAGTTTCCTAAGTGTCGAGATCACAGCGCAGGCACGTTTCTATCCGGCTGCGCGTAGCGGTGGAAACTACATGCACAATTTCTATTTTCCGCCTTCACCCAGTGCGACACCTTGGGCGCCAGACTGGTCACCCGATGGTGAGTGGATAGCGGTCGCAATGCAGGGAAGTATCTGGAAAGTTGAGCCGCAAACGGGCGGAGCCTATGAGCTCACTTACAATGATGCCTATCACTCCTCGCCTGATTGGTCGCCAGATGGACAATGGATTATTTATACGGCTGACTATGAACACCAACGTATTCAGCTCGAAATTCTAAACATTGAGACTGGTGAGTCGCATAGGCTCACTGACGATCAGGCTATCTATACAGACCCGGTTTTTTCACCTGACGGCAGTCAAGTTGCCTATGTCTCGACCAACCCCAGTGGCTACTTCAATGTGTACGTTAGGGGGATCTCGGACGGGCAATGGGTAGGCGAGCCGATAGCCGTTAGTCGTGACAATGAATACGGCAGTAATAGACTCTATTTCGGGAGTGGCGACATGCACATCACGCCGGCATGGTTGCCTGATGGCGATGAATTGCTGATCGTATCGAATAGGAATGTGCCGCTAGGCTCGGGTAATGTGCTGCGTGTACCAGCTGTAGAAGATGGAATCCTGCAGGCTACTACGGTGCTCGCTGAGCAGACGCTATACCGTACGCGCCCGGATGTTTCGATTGATGGTCGCCGCTTCGTCTATACCTCTACCAGCGGCTCTGCCGATCAATTCAATAACCTTTATGTGCAGCCAACCCAAGGCGGTGAACCTTACAAGATGACATTCTTCCAGCATGATGCGTTTCATCCACGTTGGTCGCCAGATGGACAATGGATTGCTTTTATTTCTAACGAGGATGGACTGCCGCAGCTGCAGCTACTCGAGACGTATGGCGGAAAACTGATTCGTGTTGCAATGAGTGAATTGCATTTCAAACGTCCTATGGGATATTTGAAAGTGCGAGTCGTAGATAGTAGCGGCGACTCCACACACAATCGAGTTCACCTGGAAGCTTCCGATGGCAAGTTTTACACGCCAAACGACGCGTATGCCCGTGCCGGTACACGAGGCGATCAGATATTTCACAACGCTGGCGAGTTTTCGCTAACGCTTCCTGTAGGAGAGACCTCGCTAAATATAGTAAAAGGTTTTGAGTATCTTCCACAAAGCGTCGAGGTGGAAGTTGAAGAAGGTGAAGTTGCTCAACTGACTGTTGAGTTAGAACAGATGACCGACATGGGAGCGAAAGGTTGGTATAGCGCTTCTACCCATGTACATGCAAACTACGGTGGCAATCTGCACAATACCCTAGAGAACTTAATGATGATGTCGCGCTCTGAGGATCAGGATTTAGTGCTCGAGCAGGTAGCAAATAAAGACAACCGCATCCTCGACTATCAATTTTTCGTGCCCGGTGGTGGGCAGCACCCTATTTCGCAGAAAGATCAGATCGTGGTTGTTGGTCAGGAGTATAGGCCTCCATTCTACGGCCACGTGTTTATGTTTGGCATGCGCGAGCACCTAATCTCGCCGTTTGTGACCGGTTACGAGGGTACGGCTGTAGAGAGCCTGTACCCGAGTAACACCGATATGCTCCGCAAGGCGCAGGCGCAGGGTGCGATAACCGGCTATGTGCATCCCTACTTGGGAGAGGAAGATCCTCTGCAAGGTAATCTAGGCGGTGGCAAGGGATTCATGGTGGACGCGGCCTTGGGTACTGCCGATGCACTGGAATGGTCGGACTCTGCGACATCGGGCTTCTATCCGCTGTACGCGGTCTGGAATAACGGTCTGCGAGTAACGGCAACAGGGGGTGAAGACTCGATATCCTCACTGCACCGTAGCAAGCTGATTGGCTCTTACCGCACCTATGTCTATACCGGCAACCTCGGCCTGGATATGGATGCCTGGTTTACCGGTTTGAAGCGCGGCCGCGCCTTCGTGAGCTCCGGCCCTCTGCTGGAGATGCAGGTAGGTAATTCATTGCCAGGGGATACTGTTCAATTACCCGCCAGTGGTGGTGAGGTCACAATCTCCGGGCGTCTGCGTTCGATCACTGAGCTTGAAGAGGTAGCGCTGGTGTGTAATGGCGAACTTGTTGAGACTTTTCCACTGCGTAGAAATAAAAATAGCTTGGATATTTCCTTCGAGCATTCAATTGACCGCAGCGGCTGGTGTCACCTGCGCACAGAAGGGGAAAGAGATCAGCGTTTTCCTTTAGACGTCGGTTATGTGCAGGCATTCACTAATCCAATATGGTTTCAAGTAGGCGATCAGCCGATTCGAAACTCGCAATCGGTTGACTATGCGATCCGCTGGATCGATAAGCTGCAAGAGTTAGCCGATGCATGGCCAGACTGGCGTTCCGAGACTGAGAAGGCTCACGTCTTCGCGCAGTTTGAGGAGGCGCGTCAGGTATATAGGAGCAAACTCAACTAGCGGTTAGGTCTGCGGTATATAAACAATTGGGGTGAGGGTAAAATTTTGCTAAGCTCAAGCCTCTTAAAATACCGATATAACCACAGATTAGAAGGTATCAATGGATCTCTCTTGGATGGCTTGGACAC
>CALKDE010000157.1 GCA_938082955.1 uncultured Pseudomonadales bacterium | reverse complement strand
TTTCTTATATCGATTGATGCGATTGAGCTGGTGATAACAGTATCTAATATCCCTTCATAGATTTCTTCGCCGTGCTTATCGAGGATGGCGCTATTGCGCATCAGGTGACCGACGTTTCTTATTAGCAGCAGGCTCCTGCCGGGCAGAGTAATCGTGCCTCCCGACACACTCTGGAATTCTCGATCGCAATTGAGAGTCCGAGTCAATTGTGAGCCTTGCTTTGCGAATGATTCTGCCAGGTCTCCGCGCATTAGCCCTAACCAATTCCTGTAAACCTCGACCTTGTCTTGCGCATCTACCGCGGCTACGGAATCTTCACAGTCCTGAATCGTAGTGAGTGCCGCCTCTAGATTGATATCTTTGACGCCTGCGGGATCGGTGTTGCCAATTTCAGAGTCACGATCTATTAGAATCTCAATATGCAGGCCGTTATTCACAAGCAATACAGATTCTGGCGCGCTCGCTTCGCCGCGATAGCCGAGTAGTTGATCTAAATCTGCCAGAGTCGTTACGCCTTGTTCCGTTTCCACTAAGAGCTGGCCGCTGATAACTCGATACGCTACCGCTTGGTCATGAATGGCATTTATGAGGGGGCAGGCCTGATCGAGAAAGCCCTTCGCGAAGGCTATTACTTTGTGTCCGCGCAGCGGGTTATAGCCCTGAGTGCGCTCACAGCCGTCAACTTCTGCGATTACATCTGAACCATAGATCGCGTCAAACAGACTTCCCCAACGCGCGTTCGCCGCGTTCAAGGCGAAGCGAGCATTCTTGACGGGCACCACTAACTGCGGGCCGGCCATAGTCGCTATTTCGGGATCGACATTCTCCGTGCAGATAGTGAAATCATCACCCTCCTGTACTAAGTAGCCTATTTCGCGCAGAAATTGCACATAGGCGATCGAGTCGAAGGGCGTATCACGATGGCTTGTATGCCATTCGTCAATTTGCGCCTGAATCTTATCTCGCTCTGACAATAGGCTCGTATTGCGCGACGTGAATTGATCCACTATCGACTCAAAGCCGGTCCAGAAATCTGCCTGCGTTAGCGAAAGCTGCGGCAACAGCTGCGCGTTGACGAACTCCGCTAAAAGCGGGTCAACCTTAAGCATGCCTAGTTGAATTCTCTGACTCATGGGTACCCAGTGTACTAACTACAGGCTGAATGTTCACCCTGAAGAATAGCAATAGTGGGCAAATGAATATGAGCTGATATTGCGTCAAGACACCGAAGAGGGCTATGGAAAGTTGCGTATGAATTATTAGCGAGGCGCTAAGCAGCACCACCGAAAAAATGACGCCAATGCTGAGCCCGACAAGACCCGTATCTATGGCGCGTCGAATAGTCCACCTAGCGTTACCACCTACTTGTCCTATCATCGGCCCACGTCATTAGCCCCAACATTATGGATTAATCCGCAGGCTGAGAGCCGCAGTATAAAGCAGTGATTTGTCGCGATCTCTAACCACCCAATCTAGTAGCGTATTCATATCCTGTTCTACTTTGCCTATAAACATCGGGCGCCCGTTAACAACCACGCTCACCTCTTCTGAAAAATCTACCTGCTCGGGGTTTAACAACAAAGTGAAGGCATCGACCGACTCTGCGGTGATGGTAAAACTGTTACCCTCTCTGCTGACTGTCATGATACCCGGCTGTCCTTCGGTAGTTAGCTCTTCGATTCGCAGCCATAGATTACGGTTATAGCGATCGCTACGGTCAGTCACCCACCGCAGCTCTGGCGGAAATGGAACGCGCGGATTGTCGAGTTTAAATTGCTCGATCATGGGCTGTTCGTCGGGAAGCCAATTCGTATTGTGCCCACCGTCTTGTATCGCTCTGAAAACATGATCTATGTTTGCTTCTTGCAGAATTTTGATGAATGGCTCAACAGACGATACCGGATAGAGAGGATCATTCTCTCCATTAACAATATACAAAGGCCTGCTCATCAGATTCTCAAAGTAGAGCTTATAGCCAGGTCCGCTTTGGGTATTTCTGAGCACACCGGGATGCCCGATATAGGGTAAGAATGCGGCCCAGTCCGTGGATTGCTTAAAGGCAAAAAAGTAGACGCCAGTGCCTCCATCGGATACACCACTCAAAGTAACGCGATTGTCATCTATGTTATAGGTTTGCTTTAACTCTCTTAATATAGAAGAGAGATTGTCCGCCTGATTGTCAAACCACCAGAACGCCGCGTTCCATGCCGCCGGCACAACTACGATTCGATCTTCCTTTTTTAGTGAGTCGTAGCCGCGCCGCCACCATTCGTCGCCTGGTTCCCATTCCGGCCGACTAACTCCTCCGTGAAGCATGAATTCGACAGGGTAACTTTGGGTTGCGTCATAAGTCTCTGGGATCAAATAGACGAAGGGATAACGTGTTCCATCGCTATCTATCCTGGCGCTTTCTTGCTGCCCAACAGCCACCTCTTGTGCAAACGTAGGGCCAGCATCTAGCCACTGGTAGAGTATTTCGATATTTGATGCTTGCGCGATAAGTCGACGCTTGCTGCTTTCTATCTCCGCCTCCGTA
>CALKDE010000156.1 GCA_938082955.1 uncultured Pseudomonadales bacterium | reverse complement strand
CAGGCCTGGAAAGTTTTGCGCCGTCTTTAACATCAGCACAGCCCTGGGTTCGTCCGTTCGCGGATATACAGGCAACTATCAGGCAGTTTCGAAGTGCCGAGCCTTAAGATTGCCTGTCCCGGGGCTGCTTCAAGGTCAAGCCTGATCCTGGGTAATGTGTTTATTACTGGATGACAAAGCCGGTAAATAGCACTGACTCTATTTCCTCATTAGGAAATAAACCGACTATTTCACTTTCAGACGTTTTGCGTAGCTCTTCTTTGCCTTCTTGGCTTTCCAAGGCGGCAAAATCATAGGAACCTAGCAAAATAATCAACGCATTCTGAATCACAGGCGTGTTCAGTTTCAATTGCTCTAACGTGTCTTCATCTCTGGTTAGCACCGACAGAGTTACCTGAAGATAGCGCAACCTGCCATTGTAAGTAGAGCTGACAACCAGTGGTGGCAATTTATGGAAAAGAGGGGGTCGCGCCGCTTCTGAAGATAGGTCTTCTTCGCCATCAACTAGCGCTTCATCGGCACTAAAAAAACCCAGAAAATAGGCGCCTGCTGCCAAAGCCAAAATCAGTACTGGTATGCCTATGATGAGTATTTTTTTCAATTGGGTGACCTCTTTGTCTCTTTTATCTTTAGCGTTCGTTTCGAGAACTCTTAACGGTTGGTGTTAATTTGAGAAACCGTTGTCAATTATAGCCTGACGGGCTTTAATTTGCTCAGTCCTGGGTAGGGTATTCATGATCCTAGCCAAGCGAACCATGCCAGCGCGAGGGCCAACGTTTGCAGAGCCGATAATTGCGCTTTTAGACGCCTAAGTGAGGCAGTTCACGCTAATCTATGGCTGCTCTGTAATGCCTAGCTAGAGCCTTCGAGCCCTGCCTTGAAAATAGAGAAATTATCCTGTCCGGTCAATGAGCTATGTTAAAGTCGTTACTACTAATTGAGAGGATAATTTGCTAACTTCTACCATCGGCAATAGGCGCCTGGCTATTGATTTGACCTTTAGTTGTATCTCAAGGGATAGTTAGGGCTAAAAAATTCTATTCTCAGCAGCAGTATGGAAGGCTTCAAAATAATGGATTTAGCAACTCTACTTGGCTTATTTGGCGCGCTAAGTATTATTTTCGTGACCATACTCATTGGCGATGGCGATCCAGGGTATTTTTATAATCCGCCCTCAGTCCTCATCGTTTTTGGTGGCACCTTGATGGTTGTTCTGGTCAAGTTTAGTGTGCAACAGTCTATTGGAGCTTTTCGTGTCGCCGGGAATGCTTTCAAATCTAAAACACCAAAACCAGAATCAATCATTCCAAAAATTATCGAAATGGCAACCCTAGCTCGAAAAGAGGGAGTTCTGGCGCTTGAGAAAATAGAAGTTGAAAATAAGTTTCTGAAAACTGGTATCACCATGCTGATTGATGGCAATAGCAGTGAAGAAACTAGACAGATGCTATCCAAGGATATGCAGGAAATTAACGAGCGCCATAAATGGGGCGCCTTGGTTTTTAGGGCAGCCGGTGATGTGGCGCCAGCCATGGGCATGATTGGTACCCTGATAGGCTTGGTGCAAATGCTCTCTACAATGGATGACCCAAATACCATCGGGCCAGCGATGGCTGTCGCGTTGTTGACAACACTGTATGGTGCGATATTGGCCAACATGGTTTTTATCCCGCTCGCTGACAAACTCACCTTGAGGCGCGTTGAAGAGAGCAAGATCAATTCTATTTGTTTGGATGGAGTGCTGGCTATTCAAGAGGGGCAGCACCCAAGAATACTTGAGTCGCTCTTAAAGCTTTATGTAATTCCCAATAAACGTGATTTGGCTGATAAGCCTGTAGAGCAGAAAGCGGACACAGCCGCAGCCCCATGAGTAGGTAGTTATGTCTGACGAAGATGAACAGGATTCTGGACCAAAGATACCAGGGTGGATGGCGTCATTTGCTGACCTCATGACCTTGTTGTTGTGCTTTTTTGTTTTATTGTTGTCTTTTTCTGAAATGGATGTGATCAAGTATAAGCAGGTAGCAGGTTCAATGCGTCATGCTTTTGGTGTGCAAAGTGAGGTGCCCGCATCAGGTATCCCTCTGGGGACTTCCATTATCGCGCAGGAATTTTCATCCGGGCGACCGGATCCTACTGTTGAAAATGTTGTGCAACAGCAGACCGTTGATAATTTACAGATGACGTTGGAGGTTAGGCAATCTGAGGAAGGCGAAGCGCTCGGGTCTTTCGATGCGGACGAGGAGGCCGCTCGCGAATTACTGATCAGTAAATTAATAAGCATGCGGGCTG
This sequence comes from uncultured Pseudomonadales bacterium, assembly GCA_938082955.1. Classification (GTDB taxonomy): domain Bacteria; phylum Pseudomonadota; class Gammaproteobacteria; order Pseudomonadales; family Pseudohongiellaceae; genus UBA9145. Next base: position 2,704 of record CALKDE010000156.1, on the reverse strand, counting down.
ACACTGAAGCCGATGCTCAGGCGCTTGCGGAAGTCTTGGGAAAAGAAATTGCCGACGACATGATCGACATCGAGTCCGAGTTTAGATCGATCACCATACGAATTAGGGAGCGCGGATCTTTTGGCTCTGGCTCTTCCAGTCTCAATGAAGATTTTATTGATGTGCTGGAAAAATTAAGAAATGTGCTTTCAGATGTTGAGGGTCAGATTTCTGTTGAGGGCCATACTGATGATGTACCAATCTCTACCGAGTCATTATCATCGAACTGGCACTTGTCCTCGCAGCGAGCGCTGACTGTGGGGTATGAGTTACTCAAGGATGATGTTATCGACGATTCACGATTTCAGATCGTCGGCTATGCGGATAGCAAGCCCTATGCATCTAATGAGACCCCCGATGGGCGTTCGCAGAATCGTCGCGTTGAAATAGTGATACGCCAGGGGGTGGACGAGGCAACATCAGCCGAGCTAAGAGAGTTGGATGGCCCTGCTCAAGACTTGCTAGATACTCTAGGTATTGAAGAAGCCGATTTGCTATCAAGAATTTAGGACTGCTATGAATACGGAAAGACGGCGTTATTTTAGAATAATTGATGTTATAGATCTGTCATTCAGTGTTGTTAAGGATGTCATTGAGGAGCAGAGGTTGTCGAATCAGGCACCGACTGCAGCACAATTGCTGCAAGCCAGTGATGAGGAATTTGGCACCTTGATCAATGCAATCTGGAACGGGGATGCCAAGCTGGCAAAGGCCCTGAGTATTCTTAATCGTAAGGTCGACATCCTAGCTGCACATGTTGGCATTGATCCAGACGACAATGAATCTTCGCTTTATGATCATAGTTACAAAGAGGTAGAGGTTTCCTTGAGTGGCTGCGGAATAGCCTTTTCTTGTGAGGAGCAGGTTGCGAAGGATAGCAAGCTCGCTTTGTTACTAGCTTTGAAGCCCTCTAGCATTAAAATTGAGGCAGATGGCACCGTTGTCGCCTGCGAGGAGAACGACGCCGAAAGTGACCAGCCGTATATTATTCGAGTAGATCTCAAAATGAAGTCGCAAGAAGAGGATCTACTAATCAGACATTGCGTGCAGCGGCAAGTAGCGCTCCTGCACAAGGACGATCAGGACTGTCAGAGCGACCAAGACAACCAGAACGACCAAGACAACCAGAACGACGAAGACAATCAGAACGACCAAGACAATCAGAGCGACGAAAAAAATCAGAGCGACCAAGACAATCAGAGCGACCAAGACGATCAGAGCGACCAAGACAATCTGAAGGCCTAGTGTCTAGGTTTTCTACTCTACCGGCCTGCGCTTACCGATAGCAACATCGCCGCGGTTGTTGTTGACCCCTGCTGTGGTCGATCTTTGTGTCGACACTTCGTCGCTGCAATCAAGGAGTCTCATCACATGATCTAGCGAGATCGGTGAGTTCTTCCTCCACCTATTTTTAACTGAACCCCTTTGCTGTCTCAACGCTGCTTAGCTCGATGAATTTTGGGTTCTAAATGGCAAGAGAAAGCTGATCAGATGTTTGAATTATCTTCACGGCTGTTGAATTCCCCTTTAATTTTCGTTATTTCCTCTAACAGCGCTAGTTATAGTTGCCTCATTCGCTCGCTAGAGTAAAATTCTGATTAAGACGTATAACCTTTGGAAACAACATCGCATTATGGCCAATCCTATAAAAGATTCAAAAGAGCCCGGATTTCTGCATTCCCTACTGTGTTTTGGCGGTGTCATGGTGATCGTGATTTCTGGCATGTTATGGCTAGGCATCAGCCTGCATAGCCTTCTGGTAATCGCGGTTATTTGGGTTGCGTGGCACTCTTCATTGCTAGGATTCAACTACGAAGAGATCAAATCTGCGATGATTTCGGGCATCCAGAAAGGCTTGGGCGCGATCTTTATTTTTTTCCTGATTGGCATACTCGTCGCTGCACTAATAGAGAGCGGAACTATCGGCGGGCTCATCTATTATGGCCTAGACTTGCTCCATCCGACGTTCTTTCTGCCTGCGGGCTTGGTGCTATGCAGCCTTATGTCGCTTGCCACCGGCACAGCGTGGGGGACAATTGCTACAATCGGTGTTGTCCTTATGGGCCTAGGTAGCGCGCTAGGCATTCCGCTGCCACTCGTGGCTGGCATGGTTGTCTCCGGAGCGAGCTTCGGTGACAAAATGTCGCCAGTTTCAGACACAACCAATCTCGCAGCGATGAGTGCGGGTACGGATCTTTACTCCCACATCAAGTCAATGATGTACACCACCGTGCCAACCTATGTCATCAGTATTATTTTGTTTACAGCTTTGGGGCTGTACTACAGCGGTCAGACCCTCTCGCCAGAGGAGCTATTAACATACACTCAGCACCTCGAAATCGAATTCGCTATCAACCCCCTGACTTTGTTACCGCTATTTGTGTTACTAACCCTGAGCATCAGACGAACCCCGGCCGAACTCAGCATGCTCGCAAGCGTGGTTACCGCTGTGGTGCTGGCAGTGACTATGCAAGACAGGACTATTCCACAGGTTCTTAATAGTTTGCATACCGGCTATGTTGCCTCAACGGGGCTTGAGCAACTCGATACACTCCTAAGTCGCGGCGGCATAACAAGTATGATGTGGACGATGTCACTCGCGCTAATAGCATTGTCTCTCGGCGGCATTCTCGATCGTGCGGGTTTTGTTCGTGTGCTGCTCAGC
>CALKDE010000155.1 GCA_938082955.1 uncultured Pseudomonadales bacterium | reverse complement strand
TCGCCGTTTTATTAACAAGATCCTGCAGCATCGCCAGTATAATCCACGAGCCAATTGCGACAGCCATAGTCGCGGGCAGTGAAATCTGACGGGTTACTAACAAAGGAAGCAAAACACCTAACACGAGAGCTGCCAAGGCGACTTTACCGAGTTGCTGCAGTAGATAAGTCGTGGAGGTGCGCTTCCAGCGAGTGTATGGACCAATTGACAAAAGCAATGCAAGCAGCGCCATCAGCGGGATAAAAATTGCATTGAAGTAAGGAGGCCCAATCGAGATCAGATCGTCTGTGATCGCCTGGTACACCATCGGAAAAAGTGTGCCCAAGAATACAGATGCCGCCGCCACCACTAAAATAACGTTGTTTGAGAGTAATAGGATTTCGCGCGAAATCAGATCGAATCCAAACTCGCTCTTCATTAGAGGCGCTCTAAATGCAAACAGTAATAAGGCGCCGCCTACGGTTATGCCAAGAATAGCCAGTATGAAGAAACCCCTGCTTGGGTCGGCTGCGAACGCATGCACCGAAGTTAACAAACCCGAACGTGTAATAAAAGTACCCAGCAAGCTGCCAGCGAAGGCCAATATCGCTAACAACACAGTCCATGCCTTGAACACCCCGCGCTTCTCGGTTGCCGCCAAGGAATGAATCAAAGCTGTGCCGAATAGCCACGTTATCAGGGGAGGATTCTCGACAGGATCCCAAGCCCACCAACCGCCCCAACCTAATTCGTAATAGGCCCACCAGCTGCCTAGCGCAATACCTAAAGTAAGAATTGCCCAAGCAACGTTAGCCCAAGGGCGACACCAGCGCGCCCATGCCGCATCCATTTTTCCGCTTAACAACGCCGCCATAGCGAAGGCAAACACCACCGAAAAGCCCACGTAGCCCATATAGAGAGTTGGAGGATGAATAATGAAACCAAAGTCCTGCAGCGCAGAATTTAAATCCGCACCATCCACTGGCGGCAGTGGCACGATGCGATCGAAGGGATTTGATGTCGCCAACATGAACAAAATGTAACCGGTAATGAGGAATCCTAGTACGCCCAAGACCCTAGCGACGAATTCCAACGGCATACTCTTACTAAAAATGGCGACGGCGAGCATCCAACCCGCAAGCATGAATGTCCAAAGCAGGAACGAACCCTCGTGCCCACCCCATACTGCCGTTAATTTGTAACGATCAGGTAGCAGAGAGTTGGAGTGTTGAGCGACGAACTGAACAGAAAAATCGTCGGTAACAAATGCGTAAGCAAGGATTGCTATACTGATACCCAGGAACACAAACACACCAGCGGACAGTGGGCGCGCCATGCTCATCCATAGGAAATTATTCTGATAAGCCCCTATAATAGGCAAAGTCGCTAGTATCATGCTCAGGCATAGCGCCAAAATCAGTGAAAACGCACCAACCTCAGGAATCATCTAGTTTGTCCCCGCAGGCATATGGTTATCGGCAGAAGCGCCCGCTGCATCTAATGCCGCCTTCACTTCAGGTGACATGAAATTCTCATCGTGCTTCGCTAGGACTCGCGACGCCTGAAACACGCCAGCAGCATCCATCTCACCTTCAGCTACGATACCCTGCCCCTCACGAAATAGATCAGGCAATATTCCCTCATATTGGATAGGCACATCGCTGACGAAATCCGTCGTCACGAAATTTACTTTTAGACTGTCCGGCGCACCAAGAACAGTGCCCGTCTTTACCATGCCGCCAATTCTGAAATGCTGGCCAGCCCCGACCTCACCTTCGGCAACTTGAGTTGGTGTATAAAACATATTGATATTTTGCTTCAGTGCGTAGGCAGTAAAGCCAACGGCAACGCTAAGACCAGCAGCTATAAACAAAATAATTCCGAGCTTCTTGCGTCTATGGGGTTTCATCTACTACTCCGAAACGATAAATACTCTACTGGGGCCTAATCGCCATTACTATCATCTTCACTTTGAATCTCAGCATCTAAAGTCATGCGCCGCTTTAGCTGACGAATAATTTTTTGCTTCTTGCGCAAAGGCAGTATTAAGTTAACAGCGACAAATATTGCAAACAGTGCATATACCGACCATACGTTAAACCCGTAACCACCCATGTCGACAAATTCGGCGAAACTTGAAAACTGTATTGCATCCAACATTTACTTTCCTACGATACTCGCTCTTAGCGTTCTAACGCGCTTAGCTTTTTAAAACCAAGTCCTGAACCCACTGGGCTTTGCGTTCTCTTTCTAGTATTTCATTGCGCGTCGACAAAATTAGACTAACCGATAAAAACAGATAAACCGCTACGATCATTATTAAAGTAGCTATCCAAAATTCTGGCCCGTTCGGACTGCTCGCATCCATATTCACAGGACTGGACACTTGATGGAGGGTATTCCACCACTCGACGGAATACTTAATTATCACGACGTTGATACAACCCACTATAGAGAGCAAGGCGCAAGCCTTTGCCGCCGTATCTGAATCTTCCAGCGCAGAACGCAGTGAGATAACGCCTAGTAACAGGAATAATTGGAACAGCATCGAGACTAACCTACTATCGGTCCATTCCCACCAGGTTCCCCACATCACGCTTCCCCACAAAGAGCCGGTCGCCAGGGTAACAAACGAGAACCAAGCACCGAGGATAGCGGCATTCTTCGCCACCATGTCGGCAAGTTTCATACGCCAAACCAAGGTAATAGTGCCCGCCACAAACATCAAAGGGAAAAAGGCTAAAGAGGTTCCTGCTACCGCGACGTGCACAATCAATATTCTCGAGGTAAAGCCTTGTTGGTAGTCAGGGGGGAGGAATAACAGGCCCCAGACCAAGCCAATCGCCATGAAAATGACCATTGCAGCGATCAGCCAAGGCAACCATTTTCCGCTGAGCTCATAGAACCACTTCGGAGAACCTAGTTTAGAGAACCATACCCACATGACAAACGCCTACCCTCTTCTTATCAGCTGTTTAAATATATCACGTAGCCCCAAGGCCGCCGTGTTACGTATTGTAACTCATTGTAATTACGCGGTTAACCCGTTTTTGGGTCTATCTGCACCAGTTCAAGCTAATTCACGCTGATTTTAAGCGCCGCACCCGAGGCCAAAGGGGCAAGACTCACGGAAACTGAGAGCATGACTAGCATCAGGCTTAGGTAACCAACCGGTGATTGGCTATTCAATGTGGACTGTACGGCCAACGTTCCAAAGATTAGGATGGGGACGCTCATAGGCAGAGTAATTACGGCCAGTATCAGACCGCGGCTGCCAAGCCCTACTGTCAACGCCACCGCGATCGAACCGATAAGGCTCATAATAGGCGTGCCCAGCAGCAGAGATAACACCAATGTCCCGTATGCCTCACTAGGAAGCGCCAGCATATACGCCAATAGCGGCGACACCAGCACGACCGGCAAACCGCTTACCAGCCAGTGACTTATATTCTTGGCCAACACGAGGAAAAAAAGCGGATGAGGGCTAAGTAATAGCTGCTCCAAAGAACCATCCTCAAAGTCAGATCTGTATAGACTGTCCATCGAGAGCATCGAGGCTAGCAGGACAGAAATCCAAATTACGCCGGCCGCTATCTCAGTCAATCGATCACTCTCTGGACTAATGCCGATTGGAAAAAGAGAGACAACAATAATAAAGAACATGAACGGATTGACTATGTCATTCTTCTTCTTGAAGGCGATAAGCAAGTCACGCTTCAGCGTTGCCAAGAACGCAGCCCAGGTAGTTGTCTGTTTTCCAGTCATCGATGCCACCTCAACCCAAGCTCAGCAGGGTTAGCTCAGCAATACGCAAGCTGTGGTGCGTCGTCACCATGACCGAGCCGCCCGTTTGGGCCTGTCGTTGCAGTATTTTTTCGAGCATCGCCACACCCTTTGAATCCAAAGTAGTGAATGGCTCATCAAGCACCCACAATAACGCAGGGCTGATGATAAGCCTGGCTAGCGAGGCTCTTTGCTGCTGGCCAGCCGATAGCGTGTAGCATGGAGACTCTTCGAATCCACGCAGGCCTACTTCTTTGAGCGCAGCCATAATTTGCTCGTCGCTAACCGCTTGTTTGAGGCTGCAACTCCAGCGTAGATTCTCTACTGGCGATAGCACCTTACTTACTCCAACTCTATGCCCTATATAAAGTAGCGAGGAAAAGAAACTAGCAGCCTGTTCTTCGATTTCCTGCCCATACCACTTGATTGACCCTTCATAGCTATCGTTCAAGCCACAGAGGATACGCATCAGCGTAGTTTTGCCGCTGCCATTGCTGCCCTGCACCTGAAGCACTTGCCCCTCGGGCAAGTCGAAATCCAGATTTTTAAACAACACACGGTCATCGCGCTCACAGAAAAGGTCGCGCACAGCTAACATGGTCTTGTCAGCATTAGAATTTGAGAAGGTTTGAGGCGCTGCAGATGACATGAACTTTAGTGTTCCCGCTAACTAGGCTGGGGATTATAGCGGAGAAGGTAAGCTATTGCTGCCCAAAAACAACAGCGGCGCCAAGACACTATGGCGCTAATCGACTAGCGGGCCCAGTCGGACAGTCGTGATCGCAAACGCATAGCCGCCTGGCTGTGGATCTGGCTTACCCGGGACTCGCTAACACCAATCACCTCGCCTATTTCTTTCAGGTTCAGCTCCTCGTCATAGTAGAGCGCGAGTACAAGCTTTTCCCGGTCAGGCAGGCCATCGATAGCTTTCGCCAAATGTGCTTTGAATGTAGAGCGCTGCAATCCATCACAAGGGCCGGGGAGCTCACCGGCTGCTAATTCGATAGCCGAATCATCTCCTTCCATGATGTCATCGAAACTAAAGAGCCGGCTGCCGCTTGCGTCCTGCAATATCGCATAATACGCATTGAGGTCGATTTCCAGCTCTTTAGCAATGTCCGGGTCCTTGGCATCTTTACCGGTACGAGCTTCGATTGCCTTAATGGCTTCTGCAACTTTTCGAGATTTTCGGTGTACCGATCTAGGTGCCCAGTCTCCCTTTCTGACTTCGTCCAACATAGATCCACGAATTCGTATTCCGGCATAGGTCTCAAAGCTCGCTCCTTTGGAGACATCATATTTCTTCGCCGCCTCTAACAGCCCCATCATTCCCGACTGAATCAAATCGTCAACTTGAACGCTGGCAGGCATTCTTAGCAATAGGTGATGAGCAATGCGCTTTACCAGTGGCGCATAACGCACCACTACCGCCGTTAGATTTTCATCTGACGCTTCACCATTCGGTAAGACTGGTTCGTAAACTTTAGCTTCAATTGCCGAAGTCATTTATATCATCCTATTTTTTATAACTGCGATTCATGCCAGAAAAAGTCGGTATGAGCCCACAGAGTATTTCAGTAGGTAGTTGAATCTCGGCAACAAGGCTACGTCCATAACTTTGAAAAAATGCAGAGTATGTAGAGCCAGCAGCAATTCCCCAGCACCCTTAAGGCAACGGCGGAATTCTTGTGTACTGCATCGTCCTTCTGCTGCGATAAAGCTATTGGCTGTCATGCCTTAGCATGCTCCGTTTTTTTGTTTTACTGCTGTAATTCCATTTAAATTTTACTTTCTAAACTAAATTCCGCCTCTGACGATTTACTTAGTAGGTTTAGTAGCGTTACTAATTTACAAAATGACACCGTTAGTAGTACTGCCTTGCCGTGCTAGCCACCTACACAAAACCCCCAAATTTATTCCATTTGTATAAGCCACACCGGTTAAAGACGGACCACTGCATGTATATAGAGCAATTATTGTTCCAAGCTGTTGTAATTCTAATTGTTTTTTGGCTAGGCTAGATGGTGCGAGGGCTGTAGAGGTAGTACTGCTTTTTAAAGGATTTCACCGGCGCCACAAAAGCGCCAGAAATTTGGCGAATACAGGCTGCAAGATTGTATTGCGCCAGAAAAACATCGTTACAGTGTAAGAATCATGACAAAGCGGCAGTCACGCTTTTGGAGGAGTAACCCCGATCTGACCCATGTATTTTCCACCGCGCTGCTTGTAGGTAACTTCACACTGCTCGTCGGATTGATAGAACAACATTTGTGCCACACCCTCATTCGCGTAAATCTTTGCAGGCAAGGGAGTGGTGTTCGAAAATTCGAGTGTGACATGGCCTTCCCACTCAGGCTCCAACGGCGTCACGTTGACGATAATGCCGCAGCGCGCATAGGTCGACTTACCGAGGCAGATAGTCAGCACGTCTTTCGGGATACGAAAGTACTCTATAGTCCTTGCTAGGGCGAAGGAATTGGGTGGAATAACGCAGAACGGCTCCTCGATTGAGACGAAGCTAGATTCATCAAAATTCTTTGGGTCCACGACACTCGTCGTGTGTACATTGGTAAAAATTTTGAATTCAGTGGCGCAGCGCACATCGTAGCCGTAACTGGACGTGCCGTAAGAGATTACTTTCTCACCGTCCACGTACCGAACCTGACCAGGCTCGAATGGCTCTATCATTCCTTGCGTGGTTGACATTTCCCTTATCCAGCGGTCGGATTTAATACTCATAACTGACTATCCAAGATTACATGCGCTTCGGGCCACACTGATCATAGCCTCGTGATTCTTAGCTAATTCGCGTAGCTAACAGAGCGCGAATGATAGAGCCAATCCATCATGGAATCATCCCTTATTTACCTTTTGATCCCGCGCCGCTCCTTCACAGTGGCTGCGCCTGAAGACCGAGTCAGTGCAAAAACAGGCTGAAAATACTCAGCCTTTGCAGTATGATGCGGCGCCTACCGTGACGACTAGCGTTGTCCGAATTTAGTACGCAGAATCAACCAATAGAAAGGGTTTTGCAGAATTATAACCAGCGAACTGGTTTCTTGGCTTACTAGCTGAATCAGAATCAAAATTGGGAGGAAGTCGTGAGGAAATGGCAGTGTTTAGTATGTAGTTTTATCTATGAGGAAGCTCTAGGTCTGCCGGACGACGGCATTCCTGCCGGCACCAGCTGGGACGACATACCCGACGATTGGGCATGCCCAGAATGTGGAGTCGGTAAAGAAGATTTCGACATGATCGAAATCTAACAATAACAATACTAAATGCGAGAGGCGCCGGGCTGGGCAATCGCGTTAAATAACAGTAAAAATTGGCAGGTAGTGAACGTGAGTCAGCGAAAAATTTTGGTTACTAGCGCTTTGCCTTATGCGAATGGAGGCATCCATCTGGGGCACCTCATGGAAGCCATTCAAACAGATATTTGGGTTCGCCTACAGAAACTTCGAGGCAACGATTGCGTCTATGTCTGTGCTGATGATGCACATGGCACAGCGATCATGCTCAGCGCCGAACAACAGGGAATTACCCCCGAACAGCTAATCGAAAATGTCAGCAATCAACATCAGGAAGATTATTCAGGCTTTCTGATTCAATTCGATAACTTTCATTCTACCCATTCCCAAGAGAACCGAGAGTTCTCCGAACACATCTACAAAACCCTAGATAAGAACGGACACATCAATAGAAGAAGCATCACACAGCTATTTGATCCAGAGAAAAAACTTTTCCTCGCAGACAGATACATCACCGGTACTTGCCCGAAGTGCAAGGCCGAAGATCAGTATGGAGACAACTGTGAGGCTTGCGGCTCTACTTATAGCCCGACCGAGCTAATCGATCCGCGCTCTTCGATCTCTGGCGCGACACCTATCGAAAAAGAATCCGAACACTTCTTCTTTGCCCTGCCCGAATTCCAAGACATGCTCTGCCAATGGACTCGCAGCGGAACACTGCAAGATGCGGTCGCTAATAAACTGAGAGAATGGCTAGACACAGAATTACAGGAATGGGACATCAGTCGTGATGCGCCCTACTTCGGATTCGAAATCCCCGGCTCTGCTGGCAAATATTTCTATGTGTGGCTTGATGCGCCGATCGGCTATATGGCTAGCTTCAAAAACCTATGCGATCGCACAGATTACAACTTCGATGATTACTGGCAGAAAGGTCAGGATACAGAGTTGTACCATTTTATCGGCAAAGACATTATCAACTTCCACACGTTATTCTGGCCGGCAATGCTAACTAGCGCCGGGTACAGAACACCTACAGCGGTTCACGTGCATGGCTTTCTAACCGTCGATGGTACAAAGATGTCTAAGTCACGCGGGACTTTTATCAATGCACGAACCTATCTTGACCACCTCAATCCTGAATATTTGCGCTATTTCCTCGCTGCGAAACTATCTAACGGCATCGACGACCTCGATCTAAATCTTGAAGATTTTGCACTCAGAGTCAATTCGGACCTGGTCGGCAAGGTAGTAAACATAGCAAGTCGCTGTGCTGGCTTTATCGGCAAAGGCTTCGATGGTTACCTTGCGGAAAACCCAGATAACCCCGACTTACTCGCCGAAATTCAAGC
>CALKDE010000154.1 GCA_938082955.1 uncultured Pseudomonadales bacterium | reverse complement strand
TGTGACCTATTACGAGAGTCCAGAAGCGAATCCCGCCGCCGAGTGTGCGGAACGGATTCTTACTGCGACTACCGATGCGCGTTTGATTGCTGTTGATAAGAAGTCAGGAATTCCCTGCAGCGGCTTCGGCGTTAATGGTGAAATCAGTTTGCTTAGCGGCATGGGCGAAGTCGTGCCTGGATTCTATTTTGTGACTTCACCGCCAACTATAGCCAATGACGTATTGGTGTTAGGTGGTTGGGTGCTCGACAATCAAATGACACAAGAGCCATCGGGTGTAGTACGTGGATTCAATCCCATGACAGGCGAATTGGTTTGGGCTTGGGACATGGGCCGTGAAGATAGAACTGGTTTGCCGGCCCCGGGCGAAAACTATACGCGGGGCACGCCGAATGTGTGGAGTCTAACTAGTGCCGACGAAGAGCTCGGTCTTATCTATGTACCTACGGGCAATGCCACTCCAGATTATTTCGGCGGGCATCGAAGCGAAGCCATGGAGAAATATGCGAGCTCTATAATTGCACTCGATGCACGAACGGGCAGAGTTAGGTGGAGTTTTCAAACAACGCATCACGATATCTGGGATTATGATGTTCCAGCACAGCCCACGTTGGTAGATATTCCCGTAAATGGTGTTATACGTAAGGCCGTTGTAGTGCCGACCAAGCGTGCAGAAATATTTTTACTCGACAGAGAGACTGGAGAACCAATCGCTGAGGTGGCAGAACTGCCAACACCACAGACAGATATTCCAGAAGACTTCACAGTCGCTACGCAGCCGTTTTCTGTTGGCATGCCTTCCTTCGCTGATCAGCGCCTAACCGAGGCGGACATGTGGGGCATTACACCATTCGATCAGGCCGCTTGTAGGCTGCAATTCAAGCGCATGCGCTATGAGGGTCCCCTCACTCCGCCGACTACAGGCCATGGTTCGCTTTACTATCCAGGTGTTGCTGGCGGAATGAACTGGGGCAGCGTGGCTGTGGATGAGGTGAATCATCTGATGGTAGTCAACACCATGAATAACCCCTCGGTAGTACGCCTTATTCCTAGAGAAGATGTTAGGGAAAATGAAGGATACGGTATTGGAGGAGCACAGGCTGGTACTCCCTATGCAGTCTATTCTTTTTTCTTTCTCTCGCCCTTATTTGCGCCTTGCATCGAGCCTCCCTATGGCGAGATGGCCGTAGTTGATCTCGCATCGCAGGAGCTACTATGGCGGCGACCGTTGGGTACTGCTAAGGAGCAGGGTCCGCTGGGCATTCCCAGTAGATTGCCTCTGCCTATGGGTATGTTCTATAACGCAGGTTCAATCGTCACCGGCGGTGGTTTAATCTTTAATGCCGGTGTTGTTGATAGTACCGCTCGTGCTCTCGATGTATTTACCGGAGAAGAGGTCTGGACTGACAGCCTTCCTGGATCGTCGACGGCCACACCAATGAGTTATGTGAGCCCGACAACGGGCAAGCAGTATGTCATCGTTACTGTGGCTGATGGTGGTGGTGCGCTACAGCTCGAGGCGGCAGTGGACGACGATGTTGAAACCGGTGATGTGCCAGGCGGTTATGTCATTGCCTATAGCCTGCCTAATTAATACAGACAGATAAATCGCGCAGCTTGGCGAAGAATTTAGATGCGTTGGATGGTGTATCAAAACTCGATACTAAAATTCAGATTCAATATTTTTATTTGGGGGAGATGGTAAAGTTATGCGACGACTAGTAAACAAAGACTGGGTGACAATGCTCAGCGGATTCTTTTTTCTATTGAGTGTTTCTTTAAGCAGTGCAGACATAGACCCGGCGCGCTTGGATGCTATCGCGCAGGACATGCAATCTCGAATAGCTGAAGAACGACTATCCGGAGCAGTCCTAATGATTGCCCAAGATGGTGAGCTGCAGATGAACAAGACTTTCGGTCATCAGAATGTGGAAGACCAAGTGCCTATGGCGATGGATACAATCTTTCGCATCTTCTCTATGACTAAGCCGATCACCGGCACTGCGTTGATGATTCTTCATGATGAAGGCAAGTTTCAGCTCAGCGATCCTGTGTCTAAATACATTCCTGAGCTTGCCGATGTCAAGGTTTTCACCGAATCCGATGCCGCCGGCAATATGTTGACCGAAGCGGCTAATCACGAGATGACTGTTCAGGAGCTGATGACTCATACCGGCGGCATCATGTATGTTCCGCCACTATCAAGCGGACCCGTGGCTCAAGCCATGATTGCTGCGGGCATCATGAGACCCGATATTTCATTGGCGGAGCAGATAGATAGCCTCGGAGAATTACCCCTAGGATATCAGCCGGGCTCGCAGTGGGAATACAGCTATTCCGTTGATGTTCAGGGATATCTCGTTGAGGTCTTGTCAGGTCAGACTTTCGATGACTTTCTAGAACAGCGGATTTTCGAGCCTTTAGGCATGATAGACACAGGCTTCTTTGTGCCAGCTGATAAAGCTCATCGATTCGCGAGACAGTACAACCAAGCAGCCACTGGTGGTCTTACGCGAACCGATACGGGGCAGTTTTTAATCAAGCCGACGTTTTTCTCAGGTGGAGGTGGACTCACCTCAACTGCTAGTGACTATATGAAATTTGCTCTGATGCATTTGAATAAGGGTGACTTGGATGGCGTTCGAATCTTGTCTGAAGACGCGATTGCAATTATGCGCAGTAACCTTCTGCCTGAGGGTATCGACAATATTGCTAACATCTATCCGGGTAATGTCTTTGGTGTCGATTTTGCGGTCGTGAGTGATTCAGCTGCATTCAACGGGGCCCCTGAAGGCACGCATTGGTGGTGGGGTATTGCCGGTTCTTGGTTCTGGGTTGATCCAGTACAGAACATTGTGTTCGTAGGCATGATCCAAAACGACAATGTTTTTTACTCTATTCAAACTCACGCGGCTATGCGCGAACTGCTCTACAACTAAAGTAAAAGGGCGCTAGAGGATTAAAATTTACTCCTTGGTGCCCTGTAAGCGCTATTGTTGTATTGCCATTTTCAATTTAGCGAACAACAATCATCCTCGGCAGCACTATAAGGAACAGCTATCATGAGCAAAGGTCAAAATAGTAAAAAGGAAACAAAAAAGAAAGCGGCACTGACCCCGAAAGAGAAGAAGGCGGCAAAGGCAGCTGCCAAGCAAGGCAAGAGTGGTCTAGGTAACTAACACCCACGAGCTCAGGATTGGCTAGAACGGTCAGAGTATAGGCTCAGTGTGTTTAAAGCAGCCCTCAAGGCTGTGCTTTTTTCTTAGATCTCAACGGCCACTTTGTAGGTAGGGTCTTCGATGATATTTACATCGATGATCTTCTCGGCGTTTTTCAGTAGCTGCAAACAGTCAGGGCTAAGATGGCGCAGATGTATCTCTTTGCCAGCCTTGAAATAGCGTTCTGTGATTTTATTCAGAGCTTCTATTCCCGACATGTCATTCACACGACTCTCTTTGAAATCGATGATCACGCTATCTGGGTCGTTTTTGACGTCGAATTTTTCTGCAAACGCCTGTGCTGATCCAAAAAATAGCGGGCCATAAATCTCATAGTGTTTGACGCCGTCTTCATCAATGTGTTTTCTGGCACGAATGCGCTTGGCATTCTCCCAAGCAAACACCAATGCGGAAATGATTACTCCTATCAATACAGCCAAGGCTAGGTTGTGCAGTAGTACGGTGATTGCCGCTACTATGAAGCCTACTAGGTTGTCACGATTGGGCATCTTGCCGATCGCTCTTACACTGGCCCACTCAAATGTACCGATAGCAACCATGATCATTAAGCCGGTCAATGCTGCTATGGGCATCCTTTCTATGTAATCAGCTCCAAACATGATGAAGACTAGCAACATCACGGAGGCCACGATTCCCGACAGGCGAGCTCTAGCACCCGATGATATGTTGATCAGGCTCTGGCCGATCATTGCACAGCCGCCCATGCCAGAGAAAAACCCTGTGATGAAGTTAGCCAAGCCTTGGGCAATAGCTTCCTTATTACTCTTGCCGCGAGTTTCAGTAATTTCGTCGATTAGATTTAGCGTGAGCAAGCTCTCAATCAAGCCAACGCCTGCCACGATGAATGCATAGGGGAAAATAATGACCAATGTGTCTAAGCTAAAGGGTAGATCGGGTATATGAAAAGGCGGGAAGCCACCTTGGATGGAGCTGATATCGCCAACGTTGCGAGTGTCCACATCAAAGCCGAGTACGATTGCTGTTACTACCAAAATGGCAACCAGCGAAGCAGGAATTGCCTTGGTGAGTCTAGGCAGTCCCCAAATAATTACCATAGTGAGCAAGACTAAGCAGAGCATAATGTTTAATTGGGGGCCGGTCATCCAGCCCAGCTGACCGTCAGCGTCCATGACTTTAAAGGAAGCCACCTGCGCTAGAAAGATAACGATCGCAAGTCCGTTAACGAAGCCAAACATAACGGAGTGTGGGACCAGTCGGATAAATTTTCCCAGCCTAAGGAAGCCGGCGATCATCTGAATAATGCCAGCTAGTATCACAGTAGCGAATATGTATTCCACGCCGTGACTCTGGGCCAGGCTGACGATCACCACGGCAATAGCGCCAGTTGCTCCAGATATCATGCCGGGTCGGCCTCCAAAAATAGAGGTAATCAAGCCGATGCTGAATGCTGCATAGAGTCCGGTGAGCGGAGAGAGGCCAGCGATCAGCGCAAATGCGATAGCTTCGGGGACTAGTGCGATTGAAACGGTTATACCGGATAGGACTTCGATTAGGACATTTATTTTTTTTGAGCGGTCGTACAGATTAAACAGGTATTTCATTTAGGTGTTTCTTAATCCAATAGCGTGAACCACTAGAAGCACAGAGCGTCGAGTGGATGGGGTGCCCTAGAATTAGTCAAAGGCACCCTAGTACTTAAAATCTTTAGGGTAGACTGCAGCCGTTCGGATAGGGAAGTACGACAAGGGCGCGCACTTTACTATATTAAGCTGGTGAAGAGAACAATAAAAAAGAGCCAAAGGACAAAATTACCTTATTTTTGCTTTAAGGAAAGAAGCCGCGATTTCTCATCTGGGAATCTGAGTAATCTCAGTATTAAATATCTGCTATGATGCGCTGCCCAGATCATCAGGCAACTCCAATGAATGCCGTTCCATTTGCAACTCTACCCCTTCGGCCCGAACTCTTAGCTAGTATCGCGACCCTGGACTATGATTCGATGACGCCAGTTCAGGCGCGGGCTCTGCCGCATCTGCTCAGCGGCAAAGACCTTATCGCGCAGGCCAAGACTGGCAGTGGAAAAACGGCGGCTTTTGCAATCGGTCTACTTAATAAACTCGACGCGCAGTTATATAGCACCCAAGCGCTAGTTCTATGTCCCACCCGTGAGTTGGCGGAACAGGTTGCGGCAGAAATTCGCAGGCTTGCGAGCGCTATTCCCAATATCAAGTTGCTCACCCTGTGCGGTGGCAAACCGATGGGTCCACAATTGGCTTCTTTGCGGCGTGACCCGCACATCGTTGTAGGAACGCCCGGGCGCATCCTAAAGCATCTCGAGAAGGAAACTTTACATCTCAATGCAGTAGAGACACTCGTGCTAGACGAGGCTGACCGCATGTTGGACATGGGTTTTCTTGAGGATATTACAAAGATCATCGATAAGACCCCAGCTTCTAGACAAACACTGTTGTTCTCGGCTACCTATCCTGAGGGCATCAAGGGAATAAGCGGTAGCGTGCAGCGTGATCCAATTGAAATTTCAGTAGAGGATAGTCACCATAGTCCAGACATCGAACAGGTCTTCTTCAAGGTCGAGAAAAGCGAACGAATACAGACGCTTTTCAATGTGCTTGCGCACTATCAGCCAGAGTCAACTCTCATATTTTGCAATACCAAGCAGCAGTGCCATGATCTGAGCGGGGAATTACGTGAGCTTGACCTCCACGCATTGGCCCTGCACGGTGATTTGGAACAGTTCGAGCGTGATCAAGTTCTTGCCCAATTCTCTGGCAAGAGTAGCTCGATACTTATAGCCACTGATGTGGCTGCGCGCGGTCTCGATGTTAAGGAGTTGGCTGCTGTCATTAATTTCGAGCTTAGTCGCGACCCTGAAGTACATATTCATCGTATAGGACGCACGGCTCGGGCAGGCAGTAAGGGGCTCGCGGTGAGCCTGTTCACCGCTTCGGATAAGCGGCACTTGCAAGCGGTAGAAGAATACCAAGGCTCGGCAGCGAAAATAGTGAGTACGACTGTGCTAACTGACCCTACAAACTTCAAGCTATATCCGCCCATGGTCACACTATTCGTAAATGGTGGGCGAAAGGAAAAAGTTAGGGCGGGAGACTTGCTTGGTGCGCTGACGGCTAGTGGTGAAATCACCGGTGCTCAGATTGGTAAGATTACGCTGTTCGACAAAATCGCTTACGTCGCCGTCGAGCAACAGGTAGCGAAGCTGGCACTGACGATTCTTGCAGATGGCAAGATTAAGGGCAGGAAATTCAGAGTGCGCCGACTGCGGTAGTGCAATTCTGAAGTAATAAGTACGCTTATCGCTGCCTTAGTTTTCTACGGTTATCGTTGGGCTGGGGGCAAAGCCTATGCGGTGTGCAATTACCAGCAGTCTTTGATTTTCTCTTACAGCTAGAGGACTTTGATAGATCTGCCACGTCGACCCAAGCTCCTCAATCCCGCTTAACAGTTGATAACCAATGCTGGCTCCTTCTGTTTTACTGTGAAGTGTTATTAAGCCATCGTTGCTAGATTTTCTTGCGATAGGCGCGAGCGTTGCAGGCTGAATTCCATTTGGCCACATGCTTTGTATAAGGTTTTCTTCAGGCATCAATCCTTTGTCATCAATAAAGCGCATCCAGCTATCCATCTCCTTGCTAAGTTCGGCCAGTTTGTCAGTGTACGCAGGGTCGGCGGCAATATTGTTTAGCTCATAGGGGTCAGTGAGAGTATCAAATAACTCTTCCGGCGCTTTTGATGTTCTAAACCACTGAGCTTGAACCGGGTCCAGCTCGCCAGCGTCGCGCATGCGCAGGAGCTCTTGCATAGCTGGCATCTGTTCACGGTAGGGAAGCGGCAAATAGTAAGGTTTTTCGGGGTTAAAGTTTCGTAAATACTTGAATCGATCGTCCCGAACCGCCCGAATCATGTCGTACTTGGAGTCAAACCGGTCGGCTGCGCCATGTACATAATCTCGAGCAGCTGTGGTTGCGTATTCGCCTACGAATGCTCTGCCATCGACATAGTCTGGTGGTTCGATACCCGCGAGTGAAAGAATAGTCGATTTGAAATCGACGAAACTTATAAGCTGCTCATCGATTTCTCCCGCTCTGTATTGATCGGGAAAACGTATGATCAGTGGCAGATGCATACCGGAGTCGTATAATAATCTTTTTTGGCGGGGCAGTGGGCCGCCGTGATCGGTGTACCAGAAGATGATTGTGCTATTCAATAAGCCATCCTCTTCCAGTTGGTCGAGGATCTCTCCCACTTGTCGGTCCATAGCTACGATATTGGAATACACTCGCCGTATATCCTGTCGGCCGATCTTTGTATCTGCCAGATAAGGTGGAACTGGTACCGTTAGGTTCTCATCAATCAATAGTGGATTCTCTGCTTGTCTCCAAATTTGTGATTCGTGTGTAATTCCAAAATTGAAGATTGAAAAAAATGCTTGTCCTTCTGCTCGGTTACGCCAATGCGCGGTATTACTGCTTTCATCCCATGCGGTAACAGACTTACGAAATTGATAGTCCTCTTTTGCATTATTGCTTGTGTAGTAGCCAGCTTCCCTAAAATACTGGCTGTGCATTTTGACGTAGGGCGGGGGGACGGCTTCGTAAGGAATAACTCCTTCGACACCAAAATCTGCGATGTTCGTTGTGCGCATGTGTTGGGCACCAATTCGATTCTGATACATGCCAGTCGCTATCGCTGCGCGGCTTGGGGCGCAGACTCCTGAACTTGAAAATACCTGAGTATAGCGAATGCCTTCATTCGCCAGGCGGGTCAGGTTTGGAGTGGCAACCGTATTGTCGCCAAAAGGTGGAATGATAGGGCTTAGATCTTCGGCGACTAGCCAAAGGATGTTGGGCCTGATCGGAAGTCTTGGGCCGTCATGAGAAGCCACCTGAGTCTGAGCGAGATAACTACATTGGCTTAAAGTTAGAACCAATACGGATAGGCTTAGGACTTTGATAGTTCTCATAGAATAGCTGAGAGCGAATCGATTGATAAGAAAATACATTCTGGTGAGGCTCCTAATAACAATTGTTAGGGGGATTCGGTGCCATAAATATTTTTTCAACAATCTAGATTCATGCCTGCTTCCCTGCTTGCTAGAGTACGGATTGGTTGCGATGGTCGCCGAACTTTGGGCGTACTACGTTCTTTAGTGGAATGTTCATGCCGCCGGTAGTTTCGAGCCAGTCATAGACTTCATTCGCATAGCCTGTGATGCGCCCCTGATGCTCGGGAGCATCGATTAGGTTGTACATCTCGTTGGGATCCGCCTGCAAGTCATAAAATTCATTGGTGTCCCATACGCCGTGGTAGCGGATGTACTTGTAGCGTTCAGTGCGTATCCCAAACATGGTCGGTGTTTGCGGAAAATCCATTTCCCAGTAGTACTCGTAAAAGATGCGGTCGCGCCAGGCAACTTCTTTTCGGTCCAGCAGTGGAACAAAAGATGCGCCCTGCATATGAGCTGGCATGGCCAAGCCTGCGGCTTCTAAGATAGTTGGTGCGATGTCTATATTCTGCACTAAGGCATCGATCGGAGCGCCGCCCTCAAGGTATGAAGGCCATCGAACTAACAAAGGTACTTTGGCAGACTCTTCATAGAAGTGGCGCTTATCAATCAGCCCGTGTTCGCCGAAGGAGAAACCGTTGTCTCCCATGTAGATCACCAGCGTGTCTTCTGCCAGCCCGTTTGCATCCAGGTAATCCAATACGGCGCCGACACTCTCATCGATACCCATCAAAGTTTCGGTGTAACGTTGGAAGAACTCTTCGAAATCGATGTCACCATGGTACATGTAGTCGACGCCATGCCAGGATTCGCGCTGCTGCTTTACCCAGTCGGGGATTCGGTTTTCGCCATAGTAGTCGCGCCCACGCAGTGGCTCTGTGTCTACATCGCCGCTTGGTAATTTCGGGATGCCATAGCTGGGAACGTCGAAGCTAGGCGGATAGACGACTTCTTTGCCTTCATAAAGGTCCTGATGACGTTCGGCTGGTTGGAATTGGGAATGCACAGCCTTGTGCGAGAGGTACAAGAAGAATGGCTGGTCCTGCTCCCGATTATCTAACCAATCGACGGCATGTTCTGTTAAGACATCCGTGACGTAAGTGGATTCATCGTACGTTGTGCGTTCGCCATTGATGTTAAGAGTCGGGCCGTAGTAGACACCCTGTCCGCGAAAACTCTCCCAATGATCGAAACCCGGTTGCGGTTCGTCGCTGTGGTTACCCATGTGCCACTTGCCGAAGTAGCTGGTTTGATAGCCCGCCTCCTGCAGATACTCCGGAAAGAAGGTGAGGTTGCCAGGGTCGGGTGCGGCGTTGTCGATCACTGTATGAGTATGTGAATACAGGCCTGTGAGGATCGATGCCCGAGAAGGCGAGCACAGGGAGGTGGTAACATAGGTGTTGGGGAAATAGGCACCCTCACTAGCCAGGCGATCTAAATTCGGAGTCTCCAGCCACGGCACCTTGCCGGTAAAGCCCATGAAATCGAAGCGGTGGTCATCCGTCAGGATGTAGATGACATTCTTTG
>CALKDE010000153.1 GCA_938082955.1 uncultured Pseudomonadales bacterium | reverse complement strand
AACATTGTGTTATTCACTTATCCGAATCATTTTTCTATGGACTTAAATTCAGATCGGCTTCAGTACAACGCGTATATCGCGATCTATCTGCCGCAAATCGGTAATCTTAAAATTCAGGCTATCAGACATTGATTCGATACCTGCTATATTGAGCATCGCGCGAGCATCACTGCCAAGCAATTTTGGCGCAATATAGATGATTAATTCATCCACCAAGCCCGCCTGTATAAATGCTGTACTCAGCGTAGCGCCTGCCTCAACCAGCACCTCGGCGCAGGCAAAATCGGAGGCCAGCGATTCTAGCACAGAATGCAAACTTACTCTCTTTCCGCTCGCCGCCGCTTGTCGGTATTCCACATTCGATGCAGGATTTTTAGCGCCGTCAGGCGGCTCGATGGAGAAGATCTTTACCTCACCTGGTAATGTGAGGATTTTGGCTGTATCAGGAGTACGAAGCTGACTATCTAGAATCACTCGCAGGGGTTGTGTTGACAAAGAGAGTTCATTGCGAGCGAGCTCTTCTGGATGAAGATTCAAATCACTGATGCGAACATTAAGGGAGGGATCGTCGGCTAACACCGTCTGTATGCCGGTTATCACTGCGCCGCTTGCGGCACGTAACCTCTGCACGTCACTTCGTGATTGGCACCCGCTTATCCACTTGCTCTGGCCATTCGCCAGCGCGGTACGACCATCCAAACTCATAGCGAGCTTGCAACGAACATAGGGAATACCCTGTTCCCGCCTCTTAAAGTAGCCAGGGGTTACAGCGCGCGCTAAGGAATCGAAATCGGTTAGTTGTGTTACGGGTATTCCAGCTGCAACTAATTTCTCAACGCCGCTTCCAGCAACCTCAGGATTCGGATCGATACTGGCGATGACAACCTGAGAGACCCCCGCTTGAATCAACGCGTCGCTACAAGGACCAGTTCGACCTGTGTGCGAACACGGCTCTAAAGTGACGAAAGCAATCGATGATGTTGCCCGATCACCTGCCTGCTTCAACGCCATTACTTCAGCATGGTCCTCACCCATAGCAACATGCCAACCCTCGCCTACGATTTTCTGATTCGTAACCAGAACGCAACCTACTCTAGGGTTCGAGGATGTATTGATAGCATACCCGGCCAGATCTATCGCTCTGCGCATATAGACTGGCCAGTCAATAAATTCTGGTTCTAATTCATCGTTGCGAATTTTTTTCATGGCTTTCATGAATGAGATAGTTCTTCAGCAGAAATCGGGTTTCTCGAGAAAGTGACTACGAAGCAGCTGCGCACCGAATTCGAGATTGAGAAATAGTCTACATTATTTAGAATTGTCTTCGGAGAGGCGATCAATTTCCGCACGAAATTCATCGAGATCTTTGAAGCTACGGTAGACCGAGGCGAACCTAACGAAGGCCACCTCATCAAGATCGCGCAGTTCTTTCATCACCTGCTCGCCGACAGCTCGAGATTGAATCTCACGCTCTCCGCTGGAGCGCAAGTTCGCCTTGATACGCGTAATCGCCTCTTCCACCTTCTCGATACTTACAGGACGCTTCTCTAAGGCTTTGGTTAGACCGGTCATTAACTTGTCTTCGTTGAAGGGTTCACGTATGCCATCGGTCTTGATAATTCTCGGCATCACCAATTCGGCAGACTCGTAGGTAGTAAATCTCTCTTCGCAGGTAATGCACTCGCGTCTGCGGCGGACGTTATTGCCCTCAGTTACTAACCGAGAATCTATTACTTTAGTGTCAATCGCGCCACAAAAAGGACAATGCATAGAAACCACTCATTCAACTATTATTCTACTAAGGTAGTAAGAGATTATTTTATAGTCCCGCCCGAGGAAGCGGTAATCACTCACCGTGTTTATTGATACACGGGGAAGCGTGCGCAGAGTTCAACTACCTTCTGCTTTACCTCGGCTATCACCGTTTCATTTTCAATATCGTCAAGAATATCACACATCCAAGCAGTTAGATCGGCAACCTCAGCCTCTCCAAACCCTCGCGTTGTGATTGCAGGCGAACCTAGACGCAGGCCACTTGTTACGAACGGCGGCTTGGGATCGTTTGGAACGGCATTCTTGTTGACAGTGATATTCGCTATTCCCAAGGCCGCATCGGCAGCTTTGCCAGTAATGTCCTGCTTGATTAAGCTAAGAAGAAATAAGTGATCGTCCGTACCGCCGGACACGACATCAAAGCCTCTCTCGATAAATCCCTTCGCCATCGTTCTGGCATTAGCAACTACCTGCGTTTGATATGTCTTGAAGTCTTCGCTCATTGCCTCTTTAAAGCACACAGCCTTTGCTGCAATAACGTGCATCAAAGGCCCGCCCTGACTCTCGGGAAATACTGCAAAGTTCAGTTTCTTCTCCAATTCAGGGTTCGCTTTAGCGAGAATTATTCCGCCGCGCGGTCCGCGTAGGGTCTTGTGGGTAGTAGATGTAGTGACATCGGCGATATTTACCGGGCTTGGATAAACGCCGGCCGCGATCAATCCCGCGACGTGAGCCATGTCGACCACGAAGTAAGCACCGATACTGTCCGCTATGTCGCGGAATTTCTGCCAATCGACAACACGAGAAAACGCCGAGAAGCCTGCCATGATCATCTTTGGCTTATGCTCCTGAGCTAGCGCGTTCACCTGTTCGTAATCGATGTCGCCGGTTTCACTATGCAGGCCGTATTGCACTGCATTGTAGATTCTTCCTGAGAAGCTCACACTAGCACCGTGAGTCAGGTGACCGCCATCTGCCAAGCTCATACCCAATACCGTATCGCCAGGTTTCAGCAGCGCCATGTACACAGCGGCGTTTGCCTGCGAGCCAGAATGCGGCTGCACATTTGCATAGTCTGCCCCGAACAGCTCCTTTACGCGGGCAATAGCCAAATTCTCGATAACATCAACGTGCTCACAACCACCGTAGTAACGCTTGCCGGGATAGCCCTCGGCGTACTTATTGGTTAGCACTGAGCCCTGCGCCTCCATAACCAGCGGACTGGTGTGATTCTCGGATGCGATTAGCTCGATATGTTGCTCTTGACGACTTCTCTCAGCTTCAATGGCCGCGCTAATTTCTGGGTCAAATTCTGAAATTTTAGTGTCGCTATTAAACATCTACTACTCCGAAGGGTTACTCATTATGAGGGTAATGCTTGAATGTGGATTCTTCTGCTGATTTACGCCAGATTCGCTTTCGCGGATTAGTTCGCCGGTCAGTATTTTTGAAGGCGTTATTCTACATGATGAGCTTTGTATGAGCATTACTATTCTTAGTATTCTCACGGTAGTCGGGCTGCTGAATGAGCAGAACAGTACACTGTGCTTGTGCCATAATAGCGCCCCTGCGATGCTGGCATTGCTGCAACCTCGTCAACGGCTAAATTGAGCACGTCGACAGTAACCGCACCAGCTCCAAGACGCTATATTGAAGGCATTATTTTCAGACACGTTAAATTCAGTAACGTCATTCTTAGGAAACAGTTCAATGGCACAATTTGTTTACACTATGCATCAAGTTGGCAAGATCGTCCCACCGAAACGAGAAATTCTAAAAGACATATCATTGTCCTTCTTTCCTGGAGCAAAGATCGGTGTGTTGGGCCTAAACGGATCCGGAAAGTCGACGCTGCTGCGTATTATGGCCGGCGTGGACAAAGAATATAATGGCGAGGCGCGCGCGCAACCGGGCATCAATATCGGCTATCTGCCGCAGGAGCCGGAACTGGATGAGGATCAAGATGTGCGCGGCAACGTGCAGCAAGGTGTGCAGGAGATCATCAAGCTCGTAGATGACTTTAACGCGATAAGCGATAAATTCGCGGAACCCATGCCTGACGATCAGATGAGCGAACTTCTGGAGCAACAGGGCGAGCTACAAACTAAGATCGATACCTGCGACGGCTGGGAGATTGAACGCGTTCTAGAGCGAGCGGCAGACGCCCTGCGCCTTCCACCATGGGATGCCGAGGTGAGTAAATTATCTGGAGGAGAGCGGCGCCGTGTAGCCCTATGCCGGCTGCTACTCAGCAAGCCAGACATGTTGCTACTCGATGAGCCTACAAACCATCTCGACGCCGAAAGCGTGGGCTGGCTAGAACGCTTCCTACAGGACTATAGCGGCACAGTGGTGGCCATCACTCACGATCGCTACTTCCTCGATAATGCCGCTGGCTGGATTCTTGAATTGGACCGCGGCCATGGCATCCCTTATGAGGGCAACTACACCAACTGGCTTGAAACGAAAGAGCAGCGGCTGGAATCGGAGGCTAAGAAAGAAGCCGCCCATGAACGCACTATAAAGTCTGAACTGGAATGGGTGCGCGCGAACCCTAAGGGAAGACAGTCTAAGAGCAAGGCCCGTATTGCACGCTTCGAGGAACTAAATTCACAGGATTTCCAGAAGCGTAATGAGACGTCCGAATTGTACATCCCCCCCGGCAATCGGCTGGGGGATAAGGTCATCGAGGTGAAAGACCTCTGTAAGGGCTTCACCGATAAGAACCTGATCGATAAGCTGAGCTTGTCGGTACCCAAGGGAAGCATCGTCGGCATCATCGGCGGCAACGGCGCAGGCAAGACAACATTCTTGCGCATGCTCGTTGGAGCGGAACAACCAGATAGTGGCACCATAGAATTAGGGGAGACTGTTGATCTCGCCTATGTCGATCAGAGTCGCGACGAACTCAATGGAGAAAATACCGTCTGGCAGGAAATTTCTGATGGGCAGGAGCAATTGCAAATAGGCAGATATGAGGTTTCATCCAGAGCCTATGCCAGCCGCTTTAACTTCAAGGGCGGCGATCAACAGAAATTTGTTAAAGACCTATCCGGTGGTGAACGCAATCGCCTGCATATGGCCAAACTTTTAAAGCGCGGCGGCAATGTTCTGCTGCTGGATGAACCTACTAACGATCTGGATGTGGAAACTCTGCGCGCCCTCGAAGAAGGCCTATTAGCCTATCCTGGTTGCGTCATCGTGGTCTCGCACGATCGCTGGTTTCTTGACCGTATCTGCACCCACATTCTGGCGTTCGAGGGCGGCAGCGAAGTTACCTGGCATGAAGGGAATTACACGGATTACGAGGTGGAACGCAGGAAACGCACCGGCGATTCCAACGCGCCAACACGTGTTAAATACAAGAAGTTAAACCTCTAGCGCTGAGACTCGCGCCGCAGCCAGGGCTAGAGTCCCAGCTCGTCTCGCATTTTCGCCAAGCGGGCCTTCGCCTCGTCCTTGCTGAGGAGGCGCGCGACCTTATCCGGGAGAGGCGCAACCACAGTCACTTCTAACTCCACGCCTTTTATCACCTGCCTACAAAGGAGATGGTAGTGATAGTCAAATAAAGGAAAGGATCTTGATTCGGATTCGTTAGCGAGAATAAACCAACCCGCAGCCTGCCCTGCTCGATACACCGCCTCGTGACTCCACGGGTAATCACGCTTGGGGGAAGATGCGCCACAGGCTTCAATATAGGCCTGCCGCGGCGACGGCAATCCAAACAAATCTAA
>CALKDE010000152.1 GCA_938082955.1 uncultured Pseudomonadales bacterium | reverse complement strand
ACGAAACATAGCCTTACGGCATGATCAATTTCATCTGTTCTTTGTCAATCGTGGTACCTAGGTGATTATGACTATGCCGCTTTACAGTTACTCCCTGTCTGTTAGCACGGTCATCATTGCTCTATTTTTATACAGAACCTGCAGTAAAAAGAACCAAAAGGTCAGGGTTGCTTGATTCTGCTTAGATCCCACTCGACGCCACAATCAGCCGGTCGTCTCAGTTGCGTAATTAGGAAAATGTCTTCTACTCCTTCGCTGTTGTCATCAAGGAAGAGGCAATCTACGCTGCCTTGCGCTCATGCCAATAGCTAGGATTCACTGAGATCGATGCTGTGAGCCCCCCAACCCCTCATGGCTAACCTCAGTACGATGTAGATGACCGGCTGTGAGAGTGGTTACACAAAGGGCAGCGAAGGGCGAAATTAAAAAGAAGTGCCCGGTGCTAAACGTTGACGTCAACCCTCGGTAATCGATAGGCAGCTTTTGATTCGCGAGTAATAAAAAAGGCGAAAGGATTAATTATCCTTTCGCCTTTTGTTTTTTCGAAATTACTAACTTTCGATCCTAGTGGACCGACTTCCAGTTTAGTGAGCAGCGCCACCTGTGGCTTGCGCGCCAGGCATTGCCATTGCTGTTAGCTTGGAGCCTGTCTGCAGGATGATGTATTGATGTCCATCGTGCATCCAAGAGCTCATGCCATAGCGGCTCTGTGCTGGCACTTCGATTTTACCAATCTCTTCGCCGGTTTTCTTATCGATGCCGTAAAGCAGCGCAGTCGTGCCGTCGGAGTCCATGTCTGAGTAGATCAGCATGTTCGCGGTAGTAACCATCGTAATTGCATTTCCTGTTCCAGTATCCCCAATATCAATTCCTTCTAGAGCAGGGTTGTTGCGGAAGCGGTCAGGAGTCTCACCTGTTGGAATCTGAAATGCGATCTCGCCTGTGTTCATGTCGTACGCAGTAATCGTGCTGTACGGTGGCTTGAAGTAAGGCAAGCCTGAAGCAAGACGAGGTGTGCGAGGACGGGCACCGTTGGCATAGGCTGCGAAGGTAGATCCCGTTGGAGCATCGATGCGAGCATCGGCCTCCTCGCCAGGGATAATTCGCTGCCAGCTACACGCTTTCCTAGATGTAACATAGAGGTAGCCTGAAGTAGGGTCTGCTACGGGTGGGTTATTGATGTTTGCACCACCACCGTCACCTGGGCACATAGCAGAAGCTATCTTGCCTGAAGGATCGTCCGAATGGATTGGCGGATTAAACAAAGGCCCCATGTCGTAATTAGCCATTACTTCAAGTGCTTCTCGGCGTAGTGCAGGCGTGAAGTCGATTAGGTTATCTTCTGTCAGGCCCTGCATTTCGAAAGCAGGTGGCTTAGTTGGGAAAGGCTGTGTTGTGGACAGCTTCTCGCCAGGCACCATTGATGCTGGGACGTCGCGCTCTTCCATTGGCCAAATTGGCTCACCGGTCATACGGTTGAAAGAGTAGACAAAGCCTTGCTTGGTTACCTGGGACACGGAAGGAATCATTCCTCGTCCAGGAATATTCAGGTCTAGCTGAATCGGAGCAGCTGGGTTGTCGTAGTTCCACACATCATGATGCACTGTCTGGAAGTGCCAGCGACGCTCACCCGTTTCTGTATCCAGCGCAATCAGGCTAGTACCAAACAGGCCATCTCCAGGGCGGAAGCCGCCGTAGTAGTCGATCGTAGGTGGATTAGTTGGAACATAGACAATGTTGTTCTCAGGATCGGCTGTTAGTGGTGCCCAAGAAGATACGTCTCCTGTCCACTGCCAAGCATCGTTTTCCCAAGTCTCGTGTCCATACTCGCCCGGCTGTGGAATTACGTTGAACTTCCATTTGAATTCGCCAGTGACTTTGTCGTAGGCCAAAATATCGCCGGGAACGTTCTCAACTCTTGCTTGCAGGTAACCCTGCTCGGCGGAGTTACCAACGATGATGCTGTCGTTAACCACGATCGGTGGTGACGAAGTAGTGATGTAGCCAACCTCTAGTGGGATGCCTTCATACGGATCATAGGGATGCCCTAGATCAGCGAGCATGTCCACGACGCCAGTAGAAGGAAAGCCATCTACGGGCACCTGTCCACCGAAGCCCTCAAGAGGAGCGCCAGTTTCGGCATCAAGTGCGACTAGGAAGAATCCAGGTGTGGAGATATAAACCACGCCTTTGCCGTCTATGCGTGAGTAAGTGATGCCTTTGCCGTAAGAGGCGCGCATGGAGTATTCCCAGCGACCAGTATTTGGCAGGCGGTAGGACCAAAGGGTCTCACCAGTCTTAGGATCGATCGCAACCACATTACGGCGAGCACCAGATACGGTGAATAACTTGCCATCTACATAAGTAGGGGTTGAACGACCTGATTGGCCGTTGAAGCTGGAACCGTCCCATTCCCAAGCGACTTCGAGTTCGTCGAAGTTTTCAGCCGTAATCTCATCGGCGGGGGTATAGCGGGTGTGGGCGTAGTCGCCACCCAGAGTAAACCACTCGGCGGTATCGTCTGTGACCAGATTCTGACTCATGCCAATTTGTGGCAATATGCCCAGAAC
The DNA here is from genome assembly GCA_938082955.1 of uncultured Pseudomonadales bacterium. Lineage (GTDB taxonomy): Bacteria > Pseudomonadota > Gammaproteobacteria > Pseudomonadales > Pseudohongiellaceae > UBA9145. The sequence continues at coordinate 1,831 of CALKDE010000152.1, read as the reverse complement.
GGCGGCCAGACAGCTCAAAGCTACAAGCTTCTTGGGCTTCGAGCCGGATGTTATTGACGGACTTAATTTCATTTTTATAGCCTCATTTAGATGCAAAACCTAGTAGAGGATACCATAGAGAATATAAGTAGTGATCCGTGGACTGTAATAAAGTGTGATAAAAAGCGCTCTAAAGGCGCGGTAGTTTCTTATCCAATTTCCCCTGAATGAGGGGTAGCGCCAGCGCCTTTTCTTCGGGGAGCCGCGTTAATCGCTGGAAGCACCATATTCCTTCCACTTGCCTGTCGCCCCTGCTAGTCTTTGGCACCAGTGTTGAAAATGCCTAGGAGAATTAGCGTGTCGTTGAAGTACCTGAAATCACACCCTTTGCGCGGATATAAGTCTATCAAATTCGCGTCCATGCTCGTTTCTCTGCTTGTCTCAGTGTCACTGACAAATGCAGCTACAGCTCAGCCCAGTGAGCCCGAGCTGCCGCGTCAGATGGCGTGGACGGCTTATAATCTGGGCTCTACTGGCTATAACCAAGCAGTAGCCATCGGCGCTATGCTGCGCGACAAATACAACGTCACCCTGCGTGTTATTCCCGGGCAGAACGATGTCTCCCGACTGCTGCCGCTAAAGACGGGTCGAGTCGATTTCACTGCCAACGGTGTGGCCACCTATTTTGCCCAGGAAGGCATGTTTCAGTTTGCCAATCCGGAGTGGGGGCCGCAGCCGCTGCGTCTATTGATGACCTCCAATGGTTTGAGCAACCAAGGCGTAGCAGTAGCCGCAGATACGGGTGTTACCACCTTCGCGGAACTGCGTGGTCGTCGAGTACCTTATGTGCGCGCAGCCCCAGCGTTGAATGTTTCTATGGAGGCCTATCTGGCTTGCGGCGGTCTGACTTGGGATGACGTTGTTCGCGTCGATTTCCCCGGCTACGACGCAAAATGGAATGGCGTGATCAACGGTGACGTAGATGTCGCCTTTGGGACTACTGTATCGGGCCCACCTTTTAGGCTCGAGGCGTCGCCACGTGGCATTCGCTGGTTGCCAGCACCGCATGACGACGAAGGTTGCTGGGAGCGGATGCAAGCTGTTGGTCCGTATTTCACCAAACACACCGCGACGCGCGGAGCTTCTATTGATGATGAAAATACACATGAGGCAGGCACATACCCGTATCCCTTGTTAACTACGCTTGCTACCCAAGATAACGACTTCGTTTATTCACTCACTCGGGTAATCAATGAAAATTACGACGAGTTCAAAGACGCCGATCCTGGCGCCATCGGCTGGGCAATTGAGTCGCAGGTTTTTGACTGGGTCGTGCCCTATCATGAGGGCGCTGTAAATTACTGGCGTGAAGTCGGCGTGTGGACTGACGAGATTGAGGCGCACAATCAAGCGCTTATTCAGCGACAGGAAGTGTTGGCAACAGCGTGGGCAGAGATGGAAGCACGTGGTATCCGTGATAAGGATGCCTTTGTCGAATCTTGGCAGGAACTGCGAGCAGAAACTCTGGAGGCGGCCGGCTACGATCCGGTCTGGCGCTAGTGGCCTCACTGCCCAGAGAATTACCGAAGCCACTGCAATGGCTAACAGGCTTTGTTGCCGTTGCTAGTGCTTTTCTAGCGATGGATTCGCTGCGTCTGTTTGCTGAGAGTCCGCTGCTTGATTTTGTCATCACTGTGCAGAATCATTACTACTATGCTTTGATGGGTTTGCTGTTACCGCTGTGTTTTCTAATCTATCCCTCGTTTCGCGGCCCCAAAAGTTACTGGCTCGATGGCGTTCTTGCTTTGGCAACATTCGCAGCCTGCTGTTTCTTCTTTTTCAACGCAGAAAC
>CALKDE010000151.1 GCA_938082955.1 uncultured Pseudomonadales bacterium | reverse complement strand
ACTGTACCGTTACTGAAGTGGAGTAAAAGTCAACTGTGGGGGATCGCATGAGCCACTTCAAAACTTAGTCAAGTTAATTAATCAAAAACCCTTTACTAAAGTGGTATTTGTACTAAACAGGAGCGGGTTGGGTATCACTTTGCTAACTAAGTGAATAAAATTCGGCTTGACTGTCTACATTCCCAAATTCAAACGAATACAGATGAAGCGACTCACTATTATTCAGCCCTTGCTCTGTTCACTGCTTCGCATCTTGCAACTAAGCTTGATAGTCTCGGGTCAGTCGGTGCTAGCGCAGGAGTTTGACGATATAAAACAAACAGTTAGCCTAGCCTCCTATTTTAGTAGCGGAGACTATGGGGAAGACGCTAATACGAATATTCTTTACTTCCCTGTTAGCTATTCCGTCAACAAAGGTAAGTGGCTTGCTCAGCTTAGCGTGCCACATTTACACGTCGAAGGTATTGGTAATGTGCTTGTTAACATTGGCGGGGTAAGCCGTGCGGTGGCGGGGAGCGAGCAACAGAGCAACGGCGGCTTTGGCGATTCAACCTTTGCTCTCACTTATCAGATGGACCCGCTGTCTGATACGAGCCCCTTTATCGATTTTCGCTTGGAGGTAAAGTTTCCTACTGCTGATCCAGTGAAGGGCTTGGGCACAGGTGAAGTAGATTACAGCGCACAAGTAGATATATCTCAAAGGTACAAAGGGGCAGTGCTTTTTGGCTCTTTTGGCTACACCTTCCGAGGAAAAACTGAATTCTACGCGGGTTTAGAAGACTCGGCCTCTGTTCAGCTAGGCATTGCGAAGCCGTTCGCCCCGCAGTGGGATATAGGTGTTTTCTATGACTTTAGGGAGCCGGCATCGACGTTCTCACCTGAAATACACGAGCTTGTGCCGTACTTTAGTTACCAGATCTCTCAGAGCTGGGTATTTACCGGACTGGCGGCATTTGGATTTACACAGGCCAGTGCAGGGACAGCGGTTTTAGGGCAGTTAAGCTATAGCTGGTAATGAGATCCGCTTTCTTGGCTAGGGCCTAAGCGCTTGAATTCGCGGGGGAAGTATGAAAGAACGCTGTATTCTCTGGGCTCTGGAAGGTCGCGGAATTTGAGGCCTTTGGATATTTTCTGGACGGCTAGTAAACCCTCGAGTTTCCCCGGCCACAGTGATTTCACGGACAAGCTCGTTCTGGGCTGGTAGATTGCTCGCCAAGGCATCAATAATGGCTGGATCGGAGCTACTCTGCGCGGGAAAAAGATAATCGGCGTCTATTATTGGTAGGTGCACGTCTAGGCCTTCTATAAAACCTATACTTTCTTGACCAGCATCGCTTGTTTGCTCGCGCCAAATGGCAGTAGAGAATGTTCTAAGGTGTGGGTGGCTCTCAAATTGCTCTATCTGTGTGTGCCAAACAGGAGCTGTGGAGGCGAAATTGCTGCTTTCTGCCTCTGTATCAAGCTGATGCAGCGTTACTGCGGTGTTCTGTGTTTCATTTAGTACTTTTGTGTCCGTAAATACCGCTGGGGGGAGTGTATCTGCTCGAGGGGGATCGGTGTTAACAATGGCACTACTGTCTAGCTCTGCATGGCCGAATCCTGAATAGTTGCCGACAAGTAGCCAGCCCAGCACAACAAAGGTCGCAGCATAGCTAACAGACTCTGCTGTCTTCGCAGGACATTCCTCTAAAGCTACTGTGTCTTTAAATATTGGCATAGGTAGTTAGTATATCGGCTGTAAAAAACTTACTGTAATTTCATATTGCTTGGTGCTGTTCATTCAAACTGATCATTGTCTAGCAAAGCAGACGAGTCAACAGGTTTAGTCATCACATAAAAATCCTAACAACAGGTCTGGGTTGTTAATAAGCCGCGAGCCGCTTAGTTGTGCTCGTGTAGGTCGTGAGCGCAGGGATGATTGCTTGTGCCGGCATCAGAATTAGCCGATGAGTACACCTTGTTATCGATGCACTGGTATACCTTCGCATCGATAAATAGTTGGACAAGATCATTATCTAAGAAGCCCTGTTTGGCCTCTGCCTGCAAAATATCTAAGGCTCTCTCTAAGCTTATGGCACGTTTATAGGGCCTGTCTGAGGCGGTGAGTGCATCAAAAATATCACAGACGGTCATTATCTTCGAGGGGAGTGGAATTTGATTCGCGGTCATGCCGTAAGGATAGCCACTGCCGTCGAGCTTTTCGTGATGTGCTCCGGCTATAGTAGGAACATTCTTAAATTCCTTTGTCCAGGGAATGCGCTTGAGAAAGCTCTGTGTGTGCACAACATGGGACTCGATTTCTTTTCGCTCTGAAGCAGAGAGGCTGCCTTTCTTAATCGATAGAAGGCTAAATTCGTCTTCGGTAATGATCGGCAAATCATCATCCAGCGCATCAAAATTGTAGCCGCTAATTTTGTCGAGCATCTCCTTGTTATCCTCCCTTAGTACGCTCGGTTCATTCGCTTCAATAATGGTTGTAAAAAATTCGTTTAATAGCTTGATGTCCGCTTCTGCCTCAGCGTTTATAAGTAACAGCTCAGACTCGACTACATTGCCTGCGCGATACATTTCGAGCTGTTTGCGAAGTGCTATAGTGCGCAGCTTCTCCTGAGCAAGCCAAATCCTGTACTGAATATTTTCTAAACTTCCTGGGGTCAGCTTCTTTTCTTTGATGAGGACTAATTCGCTAACGGCAACCTTTCCGAAATCATGGAGCAAGGCGGCATACTTTAACTCCCTCACTTCGGAGTCAGTAAAATGCACGTTGCGCAATCGAGCTAAACTGGAAGATGATACTGAAGTAGCGAGATCTACGCATAAATCGGCAACACGGAATGAGTGACCACTGGTAGTTGGATCGCGTTGCTCAATCGCCGAAACGGCAGCATAGACGAAGCCCTCAAACAGCGCCTTGATATCGCTTTGAAGTAGCGTATTCTCAATCGCGATACTGGCTTGGCTGGCTAGCGCTCGCAGTAGTATATTGATGTCGCTATCGAATGGCAGCGTGTAGGCGAGTGCTGACCTTTCATCCAATATTTTTAGCGAACGAGCTTTCTTGCGGTTGATAAACTGCAGCACCCCGAAGACTTCATTTTCTTTGTTCGTCAGCGGTATGGCCAATATAGACTTGGTTCGATACCCTGTTTTTTGATCGAATGATCGATTGAATTTGTAGGGCACATCGGGAGGCAGTTGATACGCGTCGGAAATATTGAGCTCGGAATCGGTGACTGCAACGTAACCGGCTATTGAAGATTTATCTAAGGGAAAGCGCAGTTTCTCAAACGAGAAGTTTATTGAGTCATTCTGCATGAGACTGAATACGAGATCGCGCTCGTGTATATCTAATTCATTGATTAGATAAAGCGATGCTGCATCGCAGCAAGCAATATTTTGCCCTTCATTCAAAATTTTGTGTAGCAGCGTCATCAGATCATCTTCAGATGATAATGAGATGCTGATGTCGGCTAGCTTATTGAGGTAACGGAAACTCGTGTCCTGCATCTGGGCACGTTCGGTTTTCTCGTTCTTCAGCACCCATTGATAACAAGCCATCTCTAATAGCTTGCAAGTTTGCCGATAGGGTAGATTGTTCGTCAGGATTAGATCGACGTCCAAACCCATAGAATCGGTGCTTAGAAAGATCGCGTCTGGAAAGTTTTCTACCCATTTCGCATACTCCATTTGGAGAACCAGATGACGGTCCAGCAGGATTAGTGCGGGGTTGTATCGTTGCGCTGCTGTTATAGAAGAAACTTCAGTAGGAATGATAAGTTTCGACTTTAAATCATTCCAGATTTCGCTCTTGGCATAGCTGGGACCATAACCAATAGTTAGGGTTCGCTGCGTATTCGTGGATGAAATCATTGGATTTATTGCCATGCAAACATGCCAGCGAAGTGTAACGCACGGCAGTT
>CALKDE010000150.1 GCA_938082955.1 uncultured Pseudomonadales bacterium | reverse complement strand
AACTGGCTATATTCTTGGAGGGGGCGTCAATGCGTCCGGCACAAGCGAAAGCTCTGAGATTGGCGATCTAGGTATCCGAGATCATCGCTGCGCGGGGCTTTCCTGCAGCTTTGTCATCGACCTGTTGTTGGCGGCGGTGTTCGCCGCGCAGGCGTAATTCTTCTCGGTTGCTGTCATCGATTAGTGCGTAGTCCTTTCTCCACGCATCGTCTTTCCAGCGATGCAAGGTGCGCTGGGTGGTTCGAGCTTGCCCGGCTTTCTCGATGAGTGCTAATCCCTGCTGCATTATCTTTAGCTGCATGGCTTCGTCATAGGGAACGCCACAGGGATTGCCGAGTGGAAAATCGTTGTGCAAGTATCGAGGTGCGCCGCAGCGCTCTACGATATCGATCGCAGATCCAATGATTAGAGTTACGATGCCATTACTTTCTAGGTGTCGCGCTAACAGACTCACGGTCTGATGGCAGACAGGTCACAACGGTACAAGTATGGCCACGTCCACTGCATCATGTTGACAGCGAGCAAGAATCTCCGGCGCATCGTTCACACGCGTGTTGCGTTGGCTATATTCTGTAGGGATCGAATGAAAGCGATTGCCTAGTTCGCTTATAAGGCCCTCGTCTTCGCAGCGCTTAAGCTGCTTTAGCGGAAGGAAAGAGGCGACATCATTCGTATGTGTCATGGTTTTATGCCATGACAGTTCATCGGTATACATGGAGCTGGGAATAGGCAGGCTAGCGCAAGAATGGACTTGCCGCTGCGCACGTCCTGTTTCTGAATCAGGCATTGCGGTGGTGACGACGGCAACTTTGCATTTACTTAGCGGTTTTTGCAGAAGGGTAAAAGGCACGTCATCATAGTGTGCCCACTGATAATCACTGGTATAACCCTGGGCACGATAGAAGTTTCGAGTCCTTTCCATATATGGCACATCATTTTCTTTCACGGGTCGCGCCTCAACTTGCTTAGAAATCATTACCTCAATGAAACGCCCTTGACGTGGTGAAGTCAATAGGCACCATGTTAGTCTTTCTATACCCACGAAAATTTTGGTGGATGCGGAGCATGTAGGATGATTCTGACGGTAGCGAATGCAGTAAAGGCTTGTGGTAAAATAGTGGTTGTTTCACTGGTTCTACACGGCGCACTGTTGGGGCAATTATTGGCACAACAAGGAGATATTGACGTGGGTACACAGTCACCGGTGGCAGGCGTCACATTTCGATTTATTCAGTCCAATGGAATAACGATGCGCATAGCGGAGACCGGCACAGGGCCGCTAGTCTTACTAGCACATGGCTGGCCTGAATCTTGGTATTCGTGGCGGCATCAGATGACTATGCTCGCTGATGCGGGCTATCACGTGGTGGCGCCGGACATGCGTGGCTATGGCGAAACCGATAAACCCGCTGCTGTCGATGACTATAACATCAACCATGTGGCCGGTGACTTGGTAGGTATTCTGGATGCTCTGGGTGAAGAGACTGCGATCTTGGTTGGTCATGACTGGGGCGCAATTGTGGCCTGGACTACGGTCCTATTACATCCTTCTCGCTTCACAGCGTTGATCGCTATGAGTGTGCCCTATGGCGGTCGCGTGGCGCAGTCGCCGATGGACAGCTGGCGTGAGGACTTTGGTGAAAACTTTTTCTATATTCTCTACCATAACGAGCCGGATGGGGTAGCGGAGGCTGAATACGATGCCCACCCGCGCGGATTGATTAGCCGACTCTATTTATCACCTAACGCTCCAAGAGAGCCGTCTATAATTACCGATCCACGTCGATCAGCAGGAGGTTGGATAGGAAGGCTGGGTGCACCAAAGGGGCTGCCCGATTGGCTTCGGCAGGAAGATCTAGACTACGTCGTTTCACAATTCGAAAATGCCGGTTTTCGCGGCGGTATAAATTACTACCGCAATTTTCATCGCAACTGGGAAATCACAGAGCATCTCCAGGGGGTCACAATTAAGATCCCTGTGCTGTTTATTGCCGGTTCGCGCGATAGCGTGATTGCGGGCGCAGATAAGGACAGACTGACGGCGACGATATCGCGAGCGGCGGAAGACTTGCGCGATGTGGTCTTGATTCCTGAAATTGGTCATTGGGTGCAGCAAGAAGCGCCTGCTGATACCAATGCAGCGATGATGGAATTTCTCAACTCACTGTAAAGAGCTTGGGCTTATTCGACTCTCAGGGGTAACAGTAGATCGCTGCCGGCTGGTCGTTGTACGTCGAAGGCTTTTAAGGTGATCGCGACGAAGCTGTAGTAGCCGATTAGGCCGGTTAGGTCCATCACGCCTTCCTCTCCGAAGGCTTCGATGGCGCGAGCAAAGGTTTCCGAGCTCACTTTTTCTTCGCTGATTACCTCGCGCGCGAATTTAACAATCACCTGCTCCGTTTCTCCAAAGCCTGATACGGCCTGATTGTCTTCGACAGATTTTCTGAAGCGAACGATATCGATAATGTTTTGTTCTAATCCTGCTGCTATCGCTAATGGCTCATGTGCTGTGTATTCATATTGATTGTTGATCTCGCGTGCCGTAGAGATGATCGCCAGCTCGGTTAGACGTTGATCGCGGTCGGATTCATAGCGGACTCGCTGGCGCACGTCGAACATTGCCTGAGCCAGTTCCGGGCTATTCATCCAGACGCCTATTGGCCCACGCAACCCAGATCCGTATCCCGTGCCTGGACTAACATAGGTGTCGAAGGCTTCTCTTCCTGCTGCATCCAAGTCAGCTCTTTGAATCTGTGGCAGTCTCGCCAAGGAATCCATATGAACGTCGTCAGGAAAGTTTGATGCGCTAAGGATACTTGGCATCGTGAATCCTGCCTCGGCGGCGGTGACCATGGCAGTTGGCGTTATAAGCGTGGCGATACTCGTTAGCAGTAGGAAGATCGATGATTTAGGATTCATAGGATTTTGCCTTGGTTGTCAGCGAGACACAGAAAGTGATAAAAGAAGAATAGCCTATGTGTGTGGTTGGTTGCGATAGCGCGTGCCAATTTATAAATTAAAAAT
>CALKDE010000149.1 GCA_938082955.1 uncultured Pseudomonadales bacterium | reverse complement strand
AATTCGGGTAAACGGTGACACGGGGGAAGTTGAAATTCTTTGACTACTCTTTTTGACAAACCCGTGCTTCTTAAGGATGCTATCGAAGAGTCTCGATTCGGTGGAAAATGTGTCAGTCTAGGAGTTGCGCTACGGGCCGATCTGCCAGCTCCGCGAGGTTACGCGCTGGCTGTCGATCTTGTGAATGCACTCGCCCATGAAGATGAGTTAGCTATAGCGACTGTTCTTGGACTGTTCGCAGAACTGGCGCCAGCGGCAGCCGTTCGCTCCAGTGCGGTGGGTGAAGACTCTGTGGACGCTAGTTTTGCCGGGCAGCATCTAAGTGTACTGAATGTCATGGATGCTGAGTCTATGATAACGGCGATACAACAAGTGCATGCCTCCGCCTTTACTGCAGAGGCGATTGCCTATCGCGCAAAGATGGGCGTTGAAGGCGAGCCGGCAATAGCCGTTGTCATTCAGCAGCAAATACTGAGCGAAGTCGCCGGTGTTATGTTTACCAAGAATCCTATTACACACGCAAATGAACTGTATATCGAAGCCAGCTGGGGCCTTGGTGAGGCTGTGGTTGCGGGCATGGTTGTACCCGATAGCTTTCGAATATCTAGCCAAGGGAGCATACTCGCGCAGGTGCTGGGCGATAAAGATGTAGAGCTCATTGCCGTAGCACAAGGCCAAACGAGGGAGCAGGAGGTTGACCAGGCTAGGCAAAATTCTTTCTGTCTAAGTGAGGATCAACTCGATAGATTGCACAGTCTTGCGTTAAACTGTGAGGCTATCTACGGTGAGGATATTGATATCGAATGGGCATTTCATGATGGGCAACTCTATCTGTTGCAATGCCGCTCGATAACCATGTAATCGCTTCGCCTAACTAGTTGGAACAGTAGTGCTTGCAATGAAAGATCTATTCAAACAATCAAAATCTAAAATGGTTCGCGATTCTAGCGACAAGAAATCGGTTTCCAGCAAGAACGATGTTCGGGAATTTTTGTCCAAGGTGGCGTCACTGCCAAAGACTAGCGGCGACGCGAGACTAATTTTTTCTCTGGACGCCACTGCGAGCCGGCAGGGAACTTGGGATGTAGCAAGCCAGCTTCAGAATGAGATGTTTCTCAGTTCTCAGTCACTGGGTGGGCTTAATGTTCAGCTGTGTTACTTTCGTGGTTTTGGCGAATTTTTTAGTAGCGATTGGCAGAGTGACCCCGATGATATCTTGCGCATCATGTCATCAATTCAATGCCAAGCAGGTGCCACGCAGCTGCATCGCGTGCTGCAGCATGCTATCGATGAGAATCAAAATAAGAAAATAAAATGTCTTATTTATATTGGCGACGCTATGGAGGAGAACATCGACTTGTTGGCACAGCTTGCCGGAAAGCTAGGCTTATTGAACGTGCCACTGTTCATGTTTCAAGAGAGGCGTGATCCTGTTGCAAAGGCAGCTTTCAAAGAGCTGAGTCGCTTGTCTGGAGGGGCCTATTCCCAGTTTGATAGTGCGAGTGCTGACCAGCTAAAGGACTTGCTCAAAGCAGTCGCAATTTATGCTGCGGGCGGGCTAAAGGCGCTGCAAAATTTTAGTACTGGGTCATCCAGTGGTGTAAAGTTAATAGAGCAACAGCTCAGGAAATAGTCGTGTTTCGAGAAAAAAAGGTAGATAGGCTCGTATGATCTTTCGGTTGCTTCTGCTAATACTACTTCCCTTGATGGCTTATTTCTTTGTTAGGTCTATAAGTCAGCGCTTCTCACTTACTCCTCGGCAGAACACGTACTTATTTTTCTTGGTCGGAAGTCTCTTAGTGGTTGGTGTGATGATTGCGATAGGCAGATTGCCCTTCCAATTCATCCTGGCTCCTATAGGTGTTGCTGCGACATTTTTGCTTAGGATGTTGCCTACACTCTTGCGCTTGCTTCCTATGTGGCATCTCTTCAAAGGACGAGTCGCGGCAGCGAAGCCGCCGAATAGAGATCAGACATCAACCATCCGCACTGAATTCTTTGATATGGAAATGCGGCATGACGATGGCAGCATGGATGGAGTGGTGCTTAGAGGGGATTTTTCCAAGAGGAGGCTTTCCACACTGACGTTGCCGGACTTGCTGGAGCTATATCAGCTGTGCCAACAAGATGCTGACTCGGCACAAGTCTTAGAGGCCTACATTGACAGAGCATTTCCCGATTGGAGAGAGCACGCTCAGGCTGGATACGAGGGATCTGCGGCGATTGCTGGCGAGTCATTGATGACAGAAGCGCTGGCATTAGAAATACTGGGGTTGGATGAGGCCGCGGATAAGGAGCAGGTATCTAAGGCCCACAGGAGCCTAATGCAAAAAATGCATCCCGATCGGGGTGGCAGTGATTATCTTGCACAGAAAATTAATGCGGCGAAAGACTTCTTAATGCAGAAGCTCTAGCCGCAGCTCTCGAATTGCTACTTCTATCTTTGTCTTAACTATTACGCGCTTTTCTTCTTATTGAGGAATGCCTCAACCACCGCTTGTGCATCGGGTGTCTGTAGCAGTCTGGAGAACTCGTCTAATTCAACGCCGATTGTGTCAGCTACAGTGCCTTGTTGACCGCGTTTAATAAGTTCTTTGCTTGACTGAACGGAGTCGGCGGGCAGGGCGGCAAGTTCTCTAGCCTTTTCCATCGCATGCACTAAATATTGGTCCTGTGGCAGCACCTCGTTGATGATTCCGTATTCCTTCGCCTTTGCGGCAGAAAACCTACCGCCTAGCAGCAATAACTCCGAAGCGCGCACGTGGCCGATCTGTTTAGGTAGCAAATAGCTAGACCCAGCTTCTGGGCATAGGCCTAGGCGAGTGAAGGGCAGCTGCAAGAAGCAGTTTTCAGAGGCGTAGATGAGGTCGCAGTGGAACAAAAGTGTGGTTCCTATGCCAATGGCGAGCCCGCTAATGGCAGCGACGATAGGTTTCTTCGATTCATTCAGTGCATTCATAAAAGTGACTGAGGGGCGGTCGGCTGTGGAGGTATTGCTGGCGAGGAAACTGCTCACATCGTTGCCGCTGGTGAAACAATCATCAGCGCCGCGTATCAGAGCCACATTGACGCTAGCATCTTCATTTGCCTGATGCAGCCCCGCTGCGAGTGCGGCATACATACCGGGTAGCAGAGCGTTCTTTTTCTCCGGCCTATTAATTTCGATGACAAAAACCTTGCCATCAATACTGTATTTAATATTCTTATCCGCCGACTCGTTCATTTTGTTTCCTTCTGCTCAATATCTTGATACGAGACCCATTTTAGTGGATATAGCATCCGAAGTAGAGTGCTAATGTGTTCAAAACTCTGCAGGAGGCGTTTTTACCGACTCCAAGTGCAGCAATAATACTTGTAGCATTCAGTGTTAGAATGAGCAGATATTCCATAATTTGAGGTTGATCTGGCATGACACTAATTCGCAACGATGATGTTATTCAAAGTGTTGCAGATGCGCTGCAGTATATTTCCTATTACCACCCAATCGACTTTATCACCGCGGTCAATAAGGCTTATGAAAGAGAAGAGTCCTCAGCCGCTAAAGACGCGATGGCACAGATACTCATTAATTCTCGTTTATGTGCCGAAGGAAAACGGCCCATATGCCAGGATACCGGTATCGTAACGGTGTTTCTAAAAGTTGGGATGAGCGTGCAGTGGGAGGGTAATATGGCTCTAGAAGACATGGTCAACGAAGGCGTGCGTCGTGCGTATTTGAATCCAGATAATGTGCTTCGAGCTTCGATTTTAAGCGATCCGGCTGGTGCGAGAAAAAACACGAAAGACAATACGCCTGCTGTCATCCACACACAGATTGTTGCAGGTAGTGAGATCGATGTAAAAATTGCGGCCAAGGGTGGTGGCTCGGAGAACAAAGCGAAATTGGTGATGTTGAATCCGAGTGATAGCATCGTGGATTGGGTAGAGAAGACGCTACCTACTATGGGTGCTGGTTGGTGTCCGCCGGGCATGCTAGGCATTGGTATCGGTGGCACGGCGGAGAAGGCCGCAATACTCGCCAAAGAATCGTTGATGGATCCCATCGACATTCATGAGCTGCGCGCTAGAGGGCCTAGCAATCGTGTCGAAGAACTGCGTCTGGAGATTATGGACAGAGCTAATTCTCTCGGTATCGGCGCCCAGGGTCTGGGCGGCTTAACCACGGTGCTGGATGTAAAGATCCTAGACTACCCAACGCATGCAGCATCGCTTCCCGTAGCCATGATTCCTAACTGCGCCGCCACCCGTCACGCGCACTTCACACTAGATGGCAGCGGTATTGCAGAGTTCGAACCGCCAAGCCTGGATCTATGGCCGGAGATTGACTGGGATGTAGGTCCTCGCGCGCGCAAGGTAAATTTGGATATGCTCACTCCCGACGCGATAGCAAGCTGGGAGCCAGGCGAAACTCTGCTGCTCTCAGGCACTATGTTGACCGGTCGTGATGCTGCACACAAGCGGCTTCTCGGGATGCTGGAGAAGGGCGAGGGCTTGCCAGATGGCGTCGACTTTAGCAATAAATTTATTTACTACGTAGGTCCCGTTGATCCTGTCAGAGATGAAGTGATAGGGCCAGCTGGGCCCACTACTGCGACCCGCATGGATAAATTTACCGATGAACTGCTAGAGAAGACTGGCTTGATTGGAATGATCGGTAAAGCCGAGCGGGGAAAACAGGGCGTCGAAGCTATTAAGAAACATAAAGCGGTGTACTTAATGGCCGTGGGTGGCGCTGCTTATTTGGTTTCCAAAGCAATTCGTAAGGCAAGAATTGTCGCTTTCGAAGACCTAGGGATGGAGGCTATCCATGAGTTCACAGTTGAGGATATGCCGGTAACTGTAGCCGTAGACGTGAATGGCACTTCGGTTCACCAAACCGGTCCAGCAATCTGGAAAAAGAAAATTGCGGAAGAGCATGCTATTGAAGTGAAGTGAAGTGAAGTGAAGTGAAGTAGGGAGTTGCTAGTCAGCCTCTTTCTCGTCGAGCGTAATATTTTCTTAATTTCCGTCAGCTTCCTGCACGCTTGTCGAACGTGCGGCCCGCTCGTTCGCAGGGGCATATCTTGAATGAAACTATTTTTGTTAATTCAATCACACTCAATCTTGCCTAAAAACAATTCTGTC
>CALKDE010000148.1 GCA_938082955.1 uncultured Pseudomonadales bacterium | reverse complement strand
CCCCCCAGGCTCATCACGGAAATAGCAAAAAAAAACCCCATCCAGAGGATGAGGCTTTTCAGAATATGGCGGACCGGACGAGACTCGAACTCGCGACCTCCGGCGTGACAGGCCGGCATTCTAACCAGCTGAACTACCGGTCCGCAGCAATCTTCTAACTATGTGGTGGGTGATGAGGGATTTGAACCCCCGACATTCGCCTTGTAAGGGCGACGCTCTCCCAACTGAGCTAATCACCCATAGCACAGAGAGAGGCGCATTTTACCGATTTAGGTCGACATGTCAACAACGACGGCGCTCTTAGAGGCAAACAAGGACGAAAAATGGCACTATGCGTTTACTTGCTGGTATGGGTGAAAGAGCCATCCCAATCCTCAGCAAGCACTTGCTCCTTCAGAATCTCAATTCGCTCTACATACAACTTATATAAAAGAGCATCTGGCTCGCTCTGCTGCAGGGCCTTGAGAATTTTTTCAGCGCGGTCCCAGTCTTGAGCGTAGTAGTAATCGAGCGCCTTGTGATAATCGGACACCCTTAGGTGTAGCTCAGTATCAGCCTTATCTAAGCTACAGATAGGCTCGAAGCAATCCACGGCCTTGATCTTGCCCTTCACCTTTACCCTATCGATGTGCCGAAACAGGAAGCCATCAAGGCCTTTTATCGCAGCCTCACCTACCAATAGCTTGATGCCGTAGAACTTCGTGAGCGCCTCGAGCCTTGAGCTCAAATTTACCGCATCGCCCAGCACCGTATATGAACGGCGATAGATCGAACCCATGTCACCCACATTCATCATGCCCGAGTTGACACCAATGCCGATCGCGATTTCGGGATAGCCTTTCTCCAAAAAAATCGGGCGCAGTTCCTCAACCTTCTCTAGCATTAACAAAGCCGCCTTGACCGAATTCTCGCGGTGGTTGAGGTCTTCCAAAGGTGCTCCCCAGAAAGCCATCACCATGTCACCAACATATTTATCGATCGTGCCGCTGTTCTCGAAAATAATCTTCGTAATCGGAGTGAAAAAATCATTCATCAAATTCTTCAACTCTGTCGCACTCAATTTTTCGGAGATGGTTGTGAAATTTCGAATATCGGCGAACAGAACAGTGAGGTCTTTACTCTCCCCGTCAAAGCTATAGTTATCCGGATCGTCTAACATCGAATCAATATGGGCCGGTGGCACATATTGATCAAACATACCTTTAATGATCTTGCGCGTCTGACTCTCACTCAGAAAGCCATAGATCAAGTTAATTGCTGTTACGAGAACGATCAAGAACAAGAGCAAGACAAGCGGAAAATCAAACTTGTAAATATCCCACAGCTGAAAATTTCCCCACACAACACCAATGAGCAGCACAGTTCCCCCTGCTACCATACTCGCCGCGCCCATGACTGGGAAAATCATCGACATAAGCAAACCTAAGGCTGTTATGCCTACAAACAGCGCCCCGCTTGCCCAATCTGGCCTGTAAGGAAAATAAATATTATCAGGCAAAGTAAAACCTGAGAAAGCCGACTCAGTCGACACATCTCCAGATTCTACTTCCACTGTAGCGACGGAATCCAAAAGGGCATTTAGCATATTCGCGTGCACCTCTACTCCAGGATACACACGATCCAGTGGCATGACACGAATATCACCCAGGCCTGGAGCACTGGTGCCAATAAGTACAAGACTATTCTGCAGCTGGCTCTTTTCTTCTTCACTCAGATTATCTCTGAGTACATCGGTGGCCGAGATATAAGGAAATGAACTGTCATCGAATTCCGATGAGGGACCAATATACGGCACGGTGACCTTGCCAAAGCCATCGGTTGGAATTTCGAATCTACCAGCACCGACGCCGACGCTAACTCCCCGCATGACCTCTAAGCCATCATAGTCTACCGTGATTAACTCATAGCTTTCGGCAAAGTTGTAAACTCGTACCATCTCTAATGAAAGCGTAGGATATAGATTTGAACCGTAGCGGAACATTAGAGGTACTCGACGGACTACACCATCCGAATCGGGCACCTGATTCATGCTGCCGCTGCCAAAGGCAGCCGCCTGTAAGACATCGATATTGCCCGTGTAACCCGTCATATTTGAGACGGTAACATTCCTTGCCAACTCACCCCCAATATCGACGATAGATTCCGGTAGTTCGTTATAGGTGGCAGTGGACTGTGTAGTAAAATTAATCGCCAAAACCACATCAATGCCGCTCTGCATCGCTCTTGCAAAATATTGATCGGCATTAATCTGTGGCTCGATCTCCGCCAAAGTCTCATTAAAGCCAGGACCAAACTGGGAAAGATCAACACTCTCCAGTAGATCTCGAATATCTCGGTCGGGCTCTGGAAAGGTAATATCGAAACCAGCCACAAGAACACCATTCTCGCGCAATTTTTCCGTTAGCCGGCCAACTTTGATTCGATTCCAGGGGTACTGTCCTTCAGCCTGCAGTGAACGCTCGTCAAGATCGACGATAACGATCTTGTTGTCAGGGGACTTGACGTGTTTTGGCATGATTTTGAGTCGCTGATCGTAGACCAGAAATTCGAGTCGTTCCAGGATACTAGCGATGACAATGGGTGGGTTAAGCTGTAATAGCAGTATAAAGCAGGTACTAAAGATGCCCAGATAGATAGGCAGTCTCTTGCCATTATTGACGAAGCGACGTATCGGCTTTAGCCAGATGGAGAGGTTCATATAACGCCTGATCCTATAGAGTTACCTGCTCGATGGAATGATTATATTCCAAAGGGCCTATACATAAAACGGACAAGATAGTATGTTGCGCCAATCCTAAACCGCTTCCGGCCGG
>CALKDE010000147.1 GCA_938082955.1 uncultured Pseudomonadales bacterium | reverse complement strand
TTCTCTGCAATAGGGTCACTGCCGGCTAAGGTCTTCTCCGCTGCCGCAGCAAACAGTGGCGATAGAAACGCATTAATCGATACAGCCCGAATGTCGATGGGCACGGCTGCAGCAATATTTGTGATGATAGCGTAGTAGTTGATTATGCGCTGCTGATCTTGCTCGGATATAAAAAGCTGCTGCGCCTGGTTGCCGATGCGAGTAATTAGATTCGGATTCCACTGCAGTGAAACGGTCATTTGGTTTCGCTCGAGATCGACACGTTCAATAGTGTTGATCAGTTCGCTGAAATCCTGATAGGCGATGTTTTCAGTTGCGAGGTCTCCTCGTAGCCGCTGAAGTGTGAATTGTAGAAATCTATTGGGCACATCAATTCTGCCTATTCGCAGTGCATCCAGCGTTAGCAGATTGTCATCCTCGATGAAGTCGGCCTCTACGTTCAAATACATGGGCACAGGCCCGACGCCTAACTGAACACTTAATTGTGTATTTAGATTGTCTTGGGATAGTTGAGTTTGTGCTGCCCACTCAGAAGAGAGATTCATTATGTTAACCGCATAACGCAGGAGTAAGTTCAGCTCTTGGGCGTTGAGCTGCAGTTCATGCCGGCTGGCATAGCTAGGGGACTTTGGGGTGCTTTCCAGCAGCAGGGTTTCAATTTTTGAAAGCTCTTCATCACTAAAGTGTTGTTCAACGACGAGACTCGCAGAGCCCTGTATAGCAAGTAGCAGCACTATTACCGGCGCGCTGAGAAACAGCACTACAAGGGTTCGCAGCAAAATTATAGTGAGCTTGGGGCGCGCTGAAGCTCTAGAGTCCAATGTGACTTGCTTGCTCATGATCAATTCGTATTGCTCGCTGGAGTAAACCACCAAGATAAAAACCATTTAGATCCTGCCGATAGCAGGTGTAGATCTTGATTTTACTGACAAACAGCGTGTTTATCGCTATAAACTACGGGAAAAGCGATAGAATTTACGATTTATAGTGAAAATAATTTATTAATCAAGGGCTTGGAGTTAGTATCTCTTGAAGTAAAGAGTGCGCTCGATGCTATGCACTTAGTCTGAAGGAGATTGCCATGAAAAACCGTTTGCAGGAGTGCGAAGCACATCTACTACCAAGTGCCGCAAAAATCCGAGCTGTTGTTGCCACTTTAATGCTACTGCTGTTGGGATCTTGTGCCTCTCAGGCTGCGAAAGACGCAGAGATCGCCGTTGTCGAAGCCGAGCGCGTGGCGCTGGAGCAGGAGGCGGCGCAAGTCGTGGCAGATCAAGAACGCGCCCGAGCTGCACAGCTTCAACTGCAGGCAGACCAAGCGGCTGCGCAAAGGGTTCGAGCGAGCGAGGCAACAAAGCGGCAGGTTGCCGAGGCTAGAGCCCGAGACGAGACGGAGCGGCAAGAGCAGGAAGCACGCGAACAAGCGCAGCGAGAGCGAAGTGCTGCGATAGCGGCAGTTGAAGCTGGTAAACAGGACAGATTAGACAGAATCGCAGAGCTGGAACAACAAATTGCCTCGATCGAGACGGGAAGAGGCGAAGAGGCCTCCAAAGTGGCTATGTTGGCGCGAGCTGTCGAGACAGCGGAAGAGCTGTTGACGACGTTGGCAGAAGAGCAGGCCAAGTACCCGAATACCGATGAAATGGGCAATACTGTAGAGCCTCTGGCAAAGGAATTAATAGCGGAGTTAGAATCCCGTAAGAATGAATTAGTGCGTCAGGCTAATTCTCCATAGACAGTTTTGGGGTTACTATCTCGATATGAGCGATAAAATAGTCGATTTTCAAGCAGGTAAGGAAAACCAGCTACACAAGCGCAAGGAGGCGAAACTCGACGAGATGCGCCAGGCCTTTCGATTGGCTCGCGGTGAGGCTGATAAGGCCGCATCTACCAGCTCAAGTACTAAAAAGAAACGCCGTAAATCTAAGAAATAATACCCCAGGCAGGCCGTTTTTAGTTCCCGTGCCACATCCCGCGAAGTGGGCTAGTTATTGCTTCCCCCTCAATCTCTCGACAAGCACTGAAATACCGCTTTCACAGGGGGGGTTATCGGCTTTTTTTGCGGCGTTCATTATGGTAAAGTGCGCGCCTTTAAATTAAACATTCCATTTCAAGAGGAAGAATTTCGATGTCAGGCATAACAATTTGGGTAACTACAATCCTGTCGCTGATGGGCTTGGGTATAGCCTTCTTTTACATGAAGAAGGTTGTAAGTATACCGCTTGATCTAGGGCTGGATGAAGAACAGTCAAAGAAGCTAACTTTCATCCACGGCGCTATCGCCGATGGAGCGATGGCCTTCTTGAAGCAGGAATACAAAGTCCTGACGATATTCATGGTGGTTTTTGCCGCTATTATCGCCATTCTGATCGACAATACTCATACCCCGGATATCCATGAGGGTATCTATACTGCTATTGCCTTCCTGTTTGGTGGTGCGATATCTATAGCTTCTGGCTATATCGGTATGAAGGTAGCGACTCAAGGCAATGCGCGAACTACGGTTTCAGCGAAGAAAGACATTTCAGCAGCGTATGATGTGGCGATCAACTCTGGTGCTGTAATGGGTTTTGCGCTTGTTGGACTGGCGACGCTTGGACTGGTTATCATCTATGTGGTGATGAGCTGGTTGCTTGCTGATCTTGGCCCCGAGAATAATCATATCCTTATGGAGGTGATTGCAGGCTTTGGACTGGGTGGTTCTACAATAGCTCTCTTTGCACGTGTTGGTGGTGGTATCTTTACTAAGGCTGCTGACGTTGGTGCTGACCTTGTAGGTAAGGTTGAGCAGGGCATCCCCGAAGATGACCCGCGTAACCCAGCGGTAATTGCAGACAACGTTGGTGACAACGTGGGCGATGTTGCTGGTATGGGCGCTGACCTTTTCGGCTCTTGTGCGGAAAGTACCTGTGCTGCAATGGTTATTAGTGCGGTGGTTTTTGCCGGCAACCCAGATGCATTGTTATTCCCGATCTTGATCAGTGCGGTAGGTATTCCAATTGCACTACTCACTAAGCTATTGGTCGGTGTAAAGACTGAAGATGATGTGGCGCCAGCTCTGATGAAGCTACTTATTATATCTAGCGCTATTATGGCTGTGGTGATGTACTTCTTTACTACTGCGCTAATTCCAGCTGACTTTATTTTGAACGGTGCAGAGTATACGAATGTCGGTGTTTACTTATGCTTCTTGGCAGGCTTGGTTTCAGGATTGGCGGTTGGCTTATTGACTGGCTACTACACATCTGAAAAATTTGCTCCGGTACAAGAAGTCGCAAAGTCCTGTGAGACTGGCGTCGCTACTAACATCATCTACGGCCTTGCTCTTGGCTATAAGAGTACTGTGCTTCCTTATATCGCCATTGCGATAAGCATCTTCATCTCTTGGGAACTTGCGGGCATGTACGGCATCGCGATCGCTTCATTGGGTATGTTGGGAAGCCTTGTGCTAACCCTGACTATCGATGCT
>CALKDE010000146.1 GCA_938082955.1 uncultured Pseudomonadales bacterium | reverse complement strand
CGGACCTGGTCGGCAAGGTAGTAAACATAGCAAGTCGCTGTGCTGGCTTTATCGGCAAAGGCTTCGATGGTTACCTTGCGGAAAACCCAGATAACCCCGACTTACTCGCCGAAATTCAAGCTGCAAAAAACGAAATTGGCGATTACTTCGAGGCACGCAAGTACAGTAAAGCGATTCGTCTGATTATGGCCCTCGCCGACAAGGCGAACCAGTATATCAATGACAAAGAACCCTGGGTTATCGCAAAGACTGACAAGCAATCACCGGAGCTTCAGGCCATCTGCAGCAGTGGCATCAATGCCTTTCGTCTGCTCATGTGTTATCTAAAACCCGTGCTGCCAAAAATGGCAGCAGATGCAGAACAGTTTCTTGCTATAGAACCTCTGCTTTGGGATCACGCCGATAGTCTTTTGGTCGGGCACAAGATCAATAAATTTAAGCCACTGATGACTCGTGTGGAATCTGACAAGGTACAGGCTATGGTAGACGCAACTCAGAAAGAGTTTGAGGTACAAGCTCGCTCTAAAACTAAGTCCGACACAACGAAGCAGCCTCTAGAAAATACTACAGGTTTCGAAAGCGAGATCGATTTCAATGATTTTGCAAAAGTCGATCTGCGCGTTGCAGAAATCACTAGCGCCGAACACGTCGAAGGGGCAGACAAATTATTGAAGCTGGTGCTGAATTTGGGTAAAGATAAAAACGAGAAAGACATTATGCGAACTGTTTTTTCTGGCATTAAGTCAGCATACGACCCAGACAAACTAGTCGGCATGCTCACTGTCGTCGTGGCAAATCTCAAGCCCCGCAAAATGAAGTTTGGCATGTCCGAAGGAATGATTCTCGCCGCGGGCCCTGGTGGAAAAGAAATTTGGTTGTTTGAACCCCATGTTGGAGCCCAGCCTGGTATGCGCATCACCTAATTTCTGAAACCAAGACCTAAGCCTCAAGCTCTGGGATTGCAACAATCATCTGCAAGATTACTCACCCCTCACGGCCCTGTGAACAACAGGTCTTGTTGCCCGGCCTAGTTTTCAAACTATTCTACCTGCTCGTGTAACGCGACTGGCGCTATCGGCACTAACATATTAAGCTTCACCATTGGATCGCGTGTTGGCATGCACCACCTTGACAATGCGACTATAAACTACCGGACTAGAGGTCTTCTGCTATGCGTTTTCCTAACAGCCTTTTGGACAAGCCGTCCCGCATGCTCTTGCTAGCGCTGTCTTTGCTCTCCTTCTTAGCTAGTCACGTCGCGGCAGCCCAGAACAGCGAAATAAGAGCAATCGAAGACTCGGTAATAAAGATTTACACCACGCAATCTGCACCAGACTACTTCACTCCGTGGCGCCTGCTTACACCCAGGCAAAGCAGCGGCTCGGGCTCGGTTATCTCCGGCAATCAAATTTTGACGAATGCACATGTCGTCGCGAACGCGAGCTATGTACAAGCGCAGAAGCACAACGATCCACAACGCTACCTGGCAAGAGTCACCTTCATCTCTCATGAAGCCGATCTCGCACTAATAACCGTTGACGAACCCGGGTTTTTCAGTGACCTGAAGGCGCTAAGCGTTGGTGATCTGCCAGAGCCACTGCAAGAAGTCTCCGTGTATGGATACCCAATGGGCGGCAAATCCCTAAGCATCACCAAAGGCATCCTATCCCGAGTTGAGCAGCAGGTTTATTCGCATGCTGGCGCTTATCTACTAGCCGGCCAAATAGATGCAGCCATCAACCCTGGCAATAGCGGTGGGCCTGTCATAGTCGACCAAGAGATCGTTGGGGTTGTCATGCAGGCCAACAGCGGCGGTCGCGCGGAGAATCTAGGCTACTTCGTTCCGCCGAGCATGATCCGGCACGTACTAACCGACAGTGAAGATGGCGTTCACGATGGCTTCCCCGATTTAGGTTTTCGTACACAAACCCTCGACAGCCCTTCCGCAAAGAAAGCCTATGGCCTAAGCAATGAGCAAAACGGCGTAATAGTAATAAAAGTCTTCGACGATGCGCCAGCGCAGGGCGTGTTGCAAAAGAATGATGTCATTCTTCAGATTGATGATTTCAATATCGCTGAGGATGGCAGTATCCGTCTCTCCGAGGATGTACTCACCGACTACAGACACGCGATAAATTTACACCATGTAGGTGATTCTGTTGATATCACTTATGTCCGGCAAGGCGAAGTTCGAACGACCAGCCTCGATGCGCGAGAGGCTCTCGACAGTTATAGCCTAGTTACAGGTGAACAGTTCGATAAAATCCCTGAATACTATATCTATGGAGGGATCTTATTCGTCCCTCTCAATATGAATCTCATCAAACGCTGGGGCAATGATTGGAGTCGCACCGCGCCGGTAAGTCTCTTACAAGCACGTAACGAGTGGAGCTCTCCAGACCGACGGCAATTAGTCGTAGCACTTCAAGTCATGGCTGCCGATGTTAATCTCGGTTATCACGACTGGCGCAACTGGATCGTGGAGGTCGTTAATGGTGAGTTAGTGAGAGACTTCGCTCACTTTTCAGATCTAATTAAGAACAACGAATTTGATAACGTAGTGATGGAAAACAAGAATGGTTATCAGTTAGTCATCAATCACCAGCAAGCTATCGAAAGCGAAGCGGACATCCTTGCTCGCTACCAGATACCTGCGGGCCAATCTGTCAACCTTTTCAAAGACTAGAAAGCGCTGAGTGGACTCACCAGCTGTGTCGAACGCCCAAATCGACACAGCTGTTCACAGCCTACTGACATGATAGTATTTGCCCGCTCGCTATCACTGCGCTTTAGCGGCCCGTTCAAGTAGCCGCCTAGCTAAACGTTGGAGAAGCATCGCTTCGTGACAAACTACCTCAGCATCATTGCTGCCGCTGCTCTCGTAAATAACCTGATATTGATTCAGCTTTTCGGCGTCTCCTCACTCTTGAATTCGACGAAGAGATTGCCTCAGGCAATCGAGTTTGCTCTGTTTAACTTTGTGGTCCTTTTTTTGGCTTCTGTGGTTAACCTGTTTGTCTACCGCTTCATATTGATACCGTTTCACTTAGAATTCTTTCGCCTAGTTGTCTTTGTAGCGACAAGCGCCCTATTGACCACGCTTTTCCTGCAGGTGATCACGAGGCATTTTCCCTTCTCGAGGAGGCAGCAGCATCTGCTGCTATTTCTAACAGGTGGCAATAGCGCCGTACTCGCAGCGTCACTGTTAAGTAGCATTAGCGTGCTAACTCTCGGTGAAAGTATTGCCTATAGCTTCGGTGCGGCACTAGGCTATTCCCTGATAATTGTAGGCTTCGCCGCCCTGCGCACACGCCTAGAATTTGCGGATGTCCCTGCGCCGTTTCGAGGCAGCGCTATCCAACTCATTACCGCAGGTCTCGTAACAATCAGCCTACTTGGCTTTGCTGGGCTGACATAGAACGGTGCTACCTTTGATCTCACATTGGCTCACACAGCTCGTCATTGGAGCTAGCCTTTTGCTGCTCTTCGCCTTGGTGCTTGTGAAGATTACTAGATACTTAACACGGCAGGTAACGGCGCAGAAATCTCTCGTGAATCGGATTAACCGCGCGCTGCCACAGACGCAATGCGGGCAGTGCGGGCACCCGGGCTGTCTCCCCTATGCCCGCTCCATAAGCTTGGGCGAGGCGAGCAATAAATGTCCCCCTGGAGGGCAAGAGACAATTTTGGAGCTCGCCGAATTGCTCAATGAACCGGTACGAGGCCTCGATCCAGCTCACGGCCAATTTAGAGACTTCAGTGTTGCCGTAATTAGAGAGGATGAATGCATCGGATGTACGAAATGCATTCAAGCCTGCCCTGTGGATGCGATTCTGGGCGGACCAAAATTAATGCACACGGTAATTACTTCAGAATGCACAGGCTGCGATCTGTGCGTCGAGCCCTGTCCCGTAGATTGCATAGATATGATCAACCACTTAGCACCCGCTATTTCGCACACGACACCCCCCTATTTCGATCTGCGCAGCTCACTGGGTGTGAACACATGAGTACTTTAAAGCAGCTAGCATCGAAATTCCTCGGTCACGATTCAGTATTTGCCAGACGAACTGCCGGCGGCATCCAGCCCCCGTCGTTTAAAGAACACTCTTTGCGCTCGCGGATAATGTCGACACCGATTCCGCCACAGCTAACTATCCCAATTGGTGCTGAAAGTAGCGGAGAGATTACCCGGTTAGTCGACATCGGAGAGCAAGTGCTCAAATATCAGAAATTGGCTGTTATAAGTCTTTCTGCCAAAGGCCGTTCTGACGTGCCTGTGCATGCCCCTACTTCAGGCGTGATTACTTCGATCGAAAACTCAATTGTTGCTGACCACTCGCAGCAGCAGCAACTTTGTATAAACCTCACAGTCGATGGGCACGATAAGGCGCTGCCACTTGAACCTCACACAAATCATGCGCAGCTCTCCAGCGCCGACTTAGTCTCTCTAATTCGTGACGCGGGTGTCATTGGCATGGGAGGCGCTGGTTTTCCTGCTGCTGACAAACTGCGTGCCTGTAGCGTGCTTCCGATCGAGTTTCTCATCATAAACGCGGCGGAGTGCGAGCCCTACATCAGCGCAGATGAAGCACTCCTTAGAGAGCGTGCGAATAGAGTTGTGTTGGGTGCTGAAATATTAAAGCGGGCCAGTGCAGCACAGCGCTGCCTAATTGCTATCGAAGACACCAAGCCAGACGCAATAGCCGCAATCAAACAAGCCCTGCAGAACGAGGCCAGTCATCAGCCATGCTGCGAGCTGGTACTTGTACCCAGCAAATACCCCGCAGGCTCTGAAAAACAACTCATTCAATGTGTCACGGGCATTGAGATAGCTACAGGCCAGCATCCCACTGAACATGGCATAGTAATGCACAATGTCGGCACCGCCTACGCAGCTTACGAAGCAATAATCGAGGGCAAACCCTGCATCAGCCGATTCACAACGCTGTGTGGTCAGGCGCTGAAGACACCGAAAAATTTTGAAGTGCTCATCGGCACCGCAGCAGGCTTCCTGTTCGAACTCTGTGGCATCGAGGCTAACAAAAAGCAAAAGAGCATCGTTGGTGGATCACTTATGGGGAGCGAGCTTGGCAATGATAAAGCCGCTACTTGTAAAACGACAAACTGCCTCATCGCGGCCAGTTCAAATGAATTACAAGCTCCTAAAGAAGCGCAAGCCTGCATACGCTGTGGATACTGTGCGGACGCCTGTCCTTCCAAGCTCCTGCCTCAGCAACTCTTAGCATTCAGCAAGACATTAGACACTACACAACTGCTAGAGCACGGCTTACTTGACTGCATTGAGTGCGGCGCTTGCGACTACGTCTGCCCTAGCCAAATACCATTAGTGAGCACCTACAAGCAAAGCAAAAAATTCATAAAGACTCGCAGACACAGTTTAGAGTACAGCGATTACTGGCAGCAAAGATTCCAATTTCGTCAGTACCGAGTAAAGAAAGAAAAAGACCAGGCGTTATCGCGAAAACTGAACGCGCCCCTACAATCTATGCAAGCCGCCGAGCCAGCACCTAAAGGGCAGAATGACGAAGCTGATTTTATCTCCAAGGAGCAAGCCAGCAGAGATATCGCCGCGGCAGTGGCTCGAGTCAAAGCTCGCAGAAACGAGAAGAACAAATGAGCGCTTTAAAGGCCGGTGCGCCCTTCCAACACAGCGGCAGAAATATTACCCAGCTCATGCAAACCCTCATGTATGCGCTACTTCCTGGGATCTTCGCCTCACTGTGGTATTTTGGTTTTGGGATATTAATCAACATAGCCATCGCCATTACATTCGCAGTGCTCGCCGAAGCGGCGATGCTGCGACTGCGTAACCGAGATATACGTTCCCACCTAGGTGACAAAAGCGCACTAGTTACCGCGCTCCTTTTTGCCATCGCCATTCCCCCTGGATCGCCATGGTGGCTTGTGGCGCTTGGCATCGTGTTCGCAATAGTAATTGCTAAGCATCTATATGGGGGACTTGGGCAGAACCCCTTTAACCCGGCGATGTGCGGCTATGCAATGTTGTTACTGGCCTTCCCTTTAGAGATGACTGGCTGGCATATCCCCTTTGAGGTCATCACCGAGCCACAGCCCACCGATAATCTAGGCATACCTATCTTAACTGTTGAGCGGGAATTTCTAAGCCCATTGAGTTGGGGTGGCTTCAAGCAGGCGTTACTACTTGCCTTCCCATTCGCCGCATCAGGTGTCATCGACATCAGTGACTTTGTAGATGGGCTAGCGATGGCTACTCCACTTATCGAGTTCAAGATGGCCGGCAAAAGTGCGTTATTGACGGCCAGGGAATCAGGAGCCTCGCTGTTTGCTCGAGAGTCAGAGACGGCATGGGAAATAATTAACATCAGCTACTTGCTCGGCGGACTATTCTTACTCTACAAGAGAATAATCAGCTGGCACATACCCTTGGCGATTATTGCAACCGTATTCGTCCTAGCCGCTCTATTTTATGCTCCTGGAAGTGTTGCGATTTACGGTACGCCTTACCTTCATCTTTTTGGAAGCGCGACCATGATTGGCGCTTTCTTTATTGCCACGGATCCGGTCAGCGCCGCCACCACACGGCCAGGCAAGCTTGTTTACGGTATCATTATCGGCGTGTCCATCTACTCCATACGGGTATGGGGCAGCTATCTCGATTCGATCGCTTTCGCCGTGTTATTCGGCAATTTCTGCGCTCCGGTTCTAGATCAGTATTGCAGACCACGAATCTTTGGGCATGGACTGCGCAGCAAGTCCCGCCCTAATGAGGCGCCAGTAAAACGTGAATGATTTAGAGATTCAAGCACAAAAAAAAGGCATGGTTTGGGAGAATAACCCTGTGCTGGTGCAACTACTCGGCCTGAGTCCTGTGCTGGCAGTTTCTAGCACTCTTGCCTACGGCATCGGACTGGGTGTCGCGACATTTTTTGTCTGCATCCTTTCCTGCTTTACCGCCTCTGTTTTAAGGGGGATTATCTCGCAGAAATGGCGCCTTGTTTGGTATATGTTGATACTCGCTAGCTACACCACCATAGTAGAAACAATAGGCCAACTTTACTTCTATCCTCTGTTTTTAAGACTTGGCATCTATCTTCCCCTTATCTGCTGTAACGTTGCTATCTTAATTCGCATAGAGACGGTCGCCGGACAATCCCCCTGGCCAGTAGCGACACTGGATGCGGCAAAAACCGGATTCGGGTTTCTAGTTGCCCTTTGTCTACTCACTTTTTGTAGAGAACTACTGATTAGCGGAACGATCTTCGCTAACTGGCAACTATTGCTTCCTGCGAGCAGCGAACTCTCCACCCTCGCAAGCGATCTAGACGACATCCACTTCTTTGGATTCGCCAATACACAGGCCGGCGTTCTCCTATTATTAGGCTTGCTAATTGCTTTACTAAATTCACTTACACTGCTAACGAATAACACTCCATTTGATGAATCAGAAAAAATTATGCCAGCGACAAGAGCGCGAGTTACTGGAAGGCTAAGCAAAGAATGAACAAAGAAAAAAGAATAGAAATTTTTTCGCGCCTTAGACGCGAAAACCCAGAGCCAAAAACCGAACTAAAATACAGCAGCACCTTCGAGTTATTAATATCGGTTATTCTTTCTGCGCAGGCGACGGATGTCAGCGTAAATAAGGCGACGGAAAAACTCTACGCGATTGCAAATACTCCCCAGAAAATATTTGCACTCGGTGTTACCGGGCTAAAAACGTACATTAAAACGATAGGCCTGTTTAATACTAAAGCCGTCAATGTCATCAAGACTTGTGACATCTTAGTCCAAGAACATAATTCAGTGGTGCCGGATAAAAGAGAGCTGTTAGAAGCACTTCCAGGGGTTGGGAGAAAGACTGCAAATGTAGTGCTGAACACCGCGTTTCGTCAGATCGCTATGGCCGTGGATACACATATATTCAGGATATCGAACCGGACAGGGATAGCGCCGGGAAAAAATGTGCTGGAAGTCGAGCGCCGGCTGATAAAGTTAGTACCAGAGGAATTCTTACTCGATGCACATCACTGGCTAATTTTGCATGGACGCTACGTCTGCCTAGCACGCAAGCCCCGCTGCGGAGCTTGTGTTATAGAAGACCTCTGCGAGTTTCGCAAAAAAGTCTACGCCGAATAATCCAGTCGGCAGTGGAGTTGTAGCCGCTTACAATCGACCCTTCTGCGCAGCGATTCTTAGTCGCAGGGCATTGAGTTTGATGAAGCCTTCAGCATCGCCTTGATTGTAGGCGCCGGCGTCATCTTCGAATGTTGCGATTTCTTCATCGAACAACGAGTGCTGAGATTCTCTGCCAACCACCACCACGTTGCCCTTGTAGAGTTTAAGTCTTACCTTGCCATTCACGAATTTCTGCGATTCATCGATAAGAGTCTGCAATGCGATTCGCTCCGGAGAGAACCAATAGCCGTTATAAACCAAGGTCGCATAGCGAGGCATCAAATCATCCTTCAGGTGCGCTAGCTCACGATCAAGGGTCAACGATTCAATCGCGCGATGCCCTTTCAACATGATAGTGCCGCCGGGAGTCTCATAGCAGCCACGCGACTTCATACCTACATAGCGATTCTCGACTATGTCTGCTCTGCCGATTCCGTTTGCCCCACCAACGCGATTGAGCTCTGCCAAGACTGTAGCAGGAGACATCTTCTCGCCATTTATTGCCACGATATCCCCACGCTCGTATTCCAGCTCGATATAAGTTGCAACATCCGGCGCCGCTTCAGGCGATACAGACCAGAGCCACATTTCTTCCTCAGGCTCGGCGCCAGGGTCTTCCAACACGTCACCTTCGTAGGAAATATGGAGTAAATTGGCATCCATGGAATAAGGCGATTTCGTTCCGAGCTTCTTCTCTACGGAGATGTTGTTCTGTGCGCAATAGGTCAGTAATTTGTCTCTCGAGTTCAGATCCCAGGTTCGCCATGGCGCGATCACTTCAATGCCAGGACTCAATGCGTAGGCGCCGAGTTCGAATCGTACCTGATCGTTTCCTTTTCCCGTCGCTCCGTGGGAAATAGCATCTGCACTTGTCTCCGCCGCGATCTCTACGAGTCGCTTAGCAATTAATGGCCTAGCGATGGAGGTGCCTAGCAAATATTCGCCTTCATATACCGCATTCGCACGAAACATCGGATTGACATAGTCGCGCACGAACTCTTCACGCAGGTCTTCTATATAGATTTCCTTTATGCCCATGGCTTCGGCTTTCAACCGCGCTGGCTCCACCTCTTCTCCCTGGCCGATGTCGGCAGTGAAAGTCACCACTTCGCAGTCATAGGTCTGCTGCAGCCATTTTGCGATTACCGAGGTATCAAGCCCCCCCGAATAAGCTAAAACCACTTTGTTTATATCTGACATAACGAAACTCCAAAATCCTAGTCACTCTGGCTAAAACCAGAACAAATCGACTTTAGGCGCGGCAATTGTCGCCCCTAAACTCAAAGAGTACTTGAAAATGCACCAAGGCGAGAGATTGCCGGCCTTGGCACGAAAAAGGACGCGTATTCTAGCACCAACCACCACTGCTGATCACTATTAGCGCGCTAATTCGAATATATTAAAGGCAACGGGGACAAATCGGCTTGAATAGTCAAACCTGAAAAACGCACCTCGATAGCGATTTCAATCACTTAGCTCCAGATATCGCTAAAATTCCGATCAGAAAACGGCGGCTGCATGCATTTTTCTGGTCAATGCGCGTTGCACATCGGATGTGCAACCATTGCCCACTCAGGGCAATGCGAGTGCGCCAAAAGCAAGTGAAATGACACTTTCGCGACAGCCTTTGGAGCACGACATGCTGGAAAGTCAGGGATGACTTTTCAGCATCGACTAAATAGACAATTCAGCTGCCTGCCTAATTCCGTTACAATACAGTAGCAATCTTGCCTTAGAAGACACAGAAGCACGCATTAATGAGCCTCACAACCCTCAGCATTACCCAGCCCGATGACTGGCACTTACATCTGCGCGACGGTGGGGCACTCAAGACTACCGTTGCCCACAGCGCGCGAGTTTTTGGCAGGGCAATCGTTATGCCAAACCTTAAGCCGCCGGTAACCACCGTGGCACAGGCGCTTTCCTACAGGCAACGAATTGTTTCCTGCGTGCCCCAGGGAAGCGTTTTTGATCCCCTTATGACCCTCTACCTTACTGATCAACTTTGTACGCAGGAAATACAGCGAGCACATGAAGAAGACTGCCTAGCAGGCATCAAGTTCTATCCTGCAGGGGCAACGACCAATTCGGAGAGCGGCGTGGCCGAGCTCGAATGTGTCTATCCTGCTCTGGAGAAAATGGCAGAAATTGGCTTGCCACTTCTTATCCATGGAGAAGTCACTGATACCGCGGTAGACATCTTCGATAGAGAGCGCATCTTTATAGAGACGGTCCTCGCACCGCTGACACAAAGGTTTCCAGACTTAAAGATTGTTCTCGAGCACATCACCACTAAAGATGCCGTAGAATTTATAACAGGTCAAAGCGAAAACATAGCTGCCACGATTACACCGCATCATTTGCTACTCAATCGCAATGATTTGTTAGTCGGCGGGGTCAGGCCTCACTTTTATTGCTTGCCAATACTGAAAAGAAACACCCATCAGCGCGCTCTCATTACAGCGGCCACCAGCGCAAACCCAAAATTTTTCCTCGGCACTGATTCTGCGCCACACTCAATAGACACCAAAGAGACTTCCTGTGGCTGTGCAGGAATATATTCTGCCCATGCAGCTCTTGAACTCTATACAGAGGTCTTCGAGGCAGAGGATGCTCTAGATAAACTAGAAGGCTTCGCGAGTTTCTTCGGTGCCGATTTTTACAATCTGCCCCGCAATCAGGCTCAAATCACACTTAGCAAAACCCCCAGCACTGTGCCAGCAGAATACTTATTCGACGGCGGCAGTGTCATACCCATGCGTGCAAACGAGTCCATCTCCTGGTCCGTAGAAAAGGTAACACAATGAACGACTCGGACTCCGAAGAGGAAGAAAATTACCTACTCGCGAATAGATTTCGCACATTCCTTCCAGTTGTAGTCGATATAGAAACTGGCGGATTTAATTCACAAACAGATGCGATCCTAGAAATATCCGCCGTAATATTGGGCATGGATGAGAAGGGCGTTATTGACATCGAACAAACTTTCTTCCAACGCGTCATCCCCTTTGAGGGTTTAAAGCTCGAAGAAGCTGCACTAAAATTTACCGGCATAGATCCCTTTCATCCGCTTCGCATCGCGCGACCAGAGAGAGAGGTTATGCAAACGATGTTTGACATGATCCGC
>CALKDE010000145.1 GCA_938082955.1 uncultured Pseudomonadales bacterium | reverse complement strand
AAGGGCATGCATTGGGCAGTAACAGTCGTAGTACTAGCGGTTATTGCCACTGGTATTCTATTGTTCTTGCAGATCGACACTCCATTTTGGGATCGTACCAATAGCATGGCCGAAGATACGCTAGGCTTAATGTTCTTGTTGCACGGCCTTTCTACACTTGCATTGGTAGCTCTTGCGTCAACGCATATCTACTTCGCCCTGAGGCCGGAAAAATTATTCTATACACGTTCTATGGTATCTGGTTGGATTTCGGAAGATGAAATGACGGCAAACCATGACACGAGTCTATGGTCTCCAAAAGAAGCCGACTAAAATCCCTCCGTATCGCTTTTTGATACGGATCTGAAAACGACTAATGAGTAAAACGCTGTGATAGAAGACGATATAGAAGCCATAGAATCCGGCTACGAGTTCCTGTTGGCTTTTGCCGCTCAAGGACGACCTGCACAAAATGAAACGGGACCTGGCCCTCATGCCAGGCCCATCATCGAAGGGATTTCAGCCGGGATGAAAAACATCTCGACCGCTTTTGCTGAGAGCAAGGATGACTTCGAGCAATTAATCGCTAGCGATTGCCGAAATGCTGGAGCTGCTATCCGTTTCATTCTGAATCAAGAAAAAATCGGGTCGGAGATTGTGGACAATTTAAATGCCTCCATTCATCTTCGGGCCGTGTTGACAGATTTGTTTCTTTACAGCGAAGCCTTGAAGCCACTCGACACTGCCGAGGCTTCGGCCCCAAGTGCAGTCGGCGGTGTTGAGACTTACGACGCAACTAAGAAGTAAACCTAAGACAAAAAGTAAAATAAGTCTTTTCTGAAACTGCTCAACGAGTTATCAGAATGCGTAAACGGAATCGGACTAGGTCTTGTTCCGTTTTTTGTTTTCTAACTCGGATTAATCAGAGACGCTACAAATGATCAAATGGCCAGCAAGAATAGAACTCGCGCAATTGCCTACACCCATTATAAAGCTGGAAAGATTTTCCCGGCGTTTTAAAGATACAACTATCTGGGTCAAACGTGACGAACTCACTGGCACCGAAGTTTCTGGAAACAAAATTCGGAAACTAGAGTTCTGTATAGCTGAGGCACAGAATCAAGCATGTGACACCTTGATAACTTGCGGTGGCATTCAATCGAATCATTGTCGAGCTACCGCCGTGCTGGGTGCGCGATTAGGTATGAAAGTACATCTTATCCTTCGGGGTGAGAAACCCCAGGTGCCAGAAGGTAACTTGCTAATGGACTATCTCTGCGGAGCCCAGATCAGCTACCTTAGCCAGGATCAATGGCGCGGTCATGAGGACTTGGCGACAGAATTACAGGCCCTTTATGCTTCAGAGGAACGAAAGGCTTTCTTCATTCCAGTCGGAGCCAGCGATGAAGTTGGGTTATGGGGCTATATAAAGGCGAGCGAAGAATTAAAGCAAAATTTTCAAGACCTGAAGATGGAGCCGGAATATATAGTTACCGCTACTGGCTCTGGAGGAACTCAGGGGGGGTTGATTGTCGGTGCAGAACTACTGGGTATGGGGAGTCAGATAGTCGCTTTTAATGTCAGCGACAATGCAGCCTACTTCGAGAAGAAGATTCGCGAAGACGTGACACTGTGGAAGCAGCGATACAATCAAGAATTCGATGAAAATAAGATGAAGATTAAAACTGTAGAGGGCTATTTAGGCCCCGGCTATGGAGTTGCAGGCCCTGAAATTTTTGATAGCATTGCAGAGTTAGCCAGTAGCGAGGGCATTTTTCTAGACCCAGTCTATACAGGAAAAGCCTTTCATGGCATGGTAACTGAGCTGCAAAAGGGTGACGTGGGCGCGCTTCGCGGCGCAAAAAATGTGGTTTTCATTCACACTGGCGGCCTGTTTGGCGTATTTCCCCAACAGCAAAATTTTCGTTTCGGTTAGCATGGGGTTGACCGAAATAGAACAAACTCAACGACGAAAGCTACGTTTAAATTTTTAGACTGGAAATCGCCATGAATAAGATCTCTCGAGAACAACTCATTAAGACTCTGATTGCCTCTAGTTTTATCCTGCCCGGCTATCTTGGCTTTTCCATTTTGGCTTCAGCTCAGGATGGAAGTGCTGGCGCAAGCTCATACAGTCAGCCTGATGGCGTGGCTGCCGCCAGCTATTCTGCACCTGCGCCTGTAGACGCATCAATTCAGAGTAACAATGAAGATCAGTTACTCTCAAATACGCATCAGTTGATAGATGGCAGCCTGCGTTCTGGAGAAGGTTATTTCAGTGCAGACGGTGATCGCTTCATCTACCAGAGTGAGACTGTTGGCGACAATCCCTTCTATCAGATCTATGTTTTGAATCTAGCTGATGGCAGCTCACAAAAAGTGTCTCCAGGGATCGGCCTTACTACTTGTTCATGGATTCATCCGACTCTGGATAGGGTGATGTTTTCTTCTACACACGAGGATCCAGATGCACGCGCTAAGCAGGCCCAGGAGATATCCATACGGGAAAGTGGTATCAGTCGGCCCTATGGCTGGGACTACGACCGTCATTACGATATTTATCAGGCAGACAGCAATGGCAACAACCTAGTCAATCTTACCGGTACCGATGGTTATGACGCCGAAGGTTCCTATTCAGCAGATGGTAGCCAGATTCTATTCGCGTCAAACCGAGAGGCTTATCAGCGAAACCTGAGTCAGGCCGAGCAAAAACTTTTTGACGACGACGCTTCGTATTTCATGGACCTGTATCTGATGGATGCAGACGGTTCTAACGTTAGGCAGATTACTCATTCGCCCGGCTACGATGGCGGCCCTTTCTTTAGTCCAGACAATAACAAGGTTGTGTGGCGTCGCTTTAATCCAGACGGTAACTCTGCGGAGATCTGGACTATGAATATCGACGGCAGTGGTCAGCGCCAATTGACCGCAGATGCGATGGTCTCCTGGGGCCCCTACTACCATCCAAGCGGCGACTACATTATTTATTCTAGTAATATCCTTGGTAATGCGAATTTTGAACTGTTCATGATAGACCCGATAGGAATGAATCCTCCAGTTCGTGTAACCAATACGGCAGGCACAGATATCCTTCCGGTGTTCTCACCCGATGGAAGTCAGCTGGCCTGGAGTACTACCCGAACTGCGGATGGAACCTCGCAGATTCACATGAGCGATTGGGATCACGGGCAAGCACTGGAGCTGTTGGGGCTGTAATCCTAGTCGCGCTACTTAGTCTCTAAGAATGTTATGACAAACAGGATTTTACAAAGCGTGTTGCATCGAACAGTCATTATTGTTTTAAGCCTGTGCTGCGCTCTCTCATTCTTAGTGGGTGCCGTATCAGCGCAGATTGCCGATGCAGTGGAAACTGAGCCCGCGCTTGTCCACCATAGTCTTAAGGTGACCCTCGATCCACAGAATCAGTCGCTCTGGGTAGAGGACACAGTTACTCTGCCGGATTCGATGCTGGCTTCGCCATTAAACTTCTCGCTTAACAGCAACCTTCGTATAAGCAATAATCTCAGGC
Organism: uncultured Pseudomonadales bacterium; assembly: GCA_938082955.1. Lineage (GTDB taxonomy): Bacteria > Pseudomonadota > Gammaproteobacteria > Pseudomonadales > Pseudohongiellaceae > UBA9145. The sequence continues at coordinate 1,838 of CALKDE010000145.1, read as the reverse complement.
GCCTACAAGTACTTGCAACCGGTCCAGCAGCAGATGAACCAGGGATCAACAATACTGGTGCTCTAGCTGCAGCAACGACCACGTACAGCATTAGTCCAAGCCGCAGAAATCCAAATCAGTTACTTCTAATCTATAGCGGGACGATATTTGATACCGCCGAACAGACAAGCGCCGAGTATGCACAGAGCTTTGCACAGAGCTCGGGCATCATCAGCGAGCAGGGCGTCTATCTAAACAAGGGTAGCGTCTGGATTGCAGACTTTGGAAGCGACTTGATCAGTTTCGACGTGCAGGTAGATTTCGCCGATTCAGGCAGTAGCTGGACAGCGGTTAGCCAAGGAGATCGCCTTGGTGGCAACGGTTGGCAAAGTGATCAGCCCATGGAAGAGGTTTATCTGATCGCGGCTAATTTTACCGAGTATTCACAACAAGCGGATGATATTGAAGTTCTTGCTTACCTGCGAACACCCGATTCGGATCTTGCAACAAAATACATGGATGCGACAGAACGTTATCTAGCTCTATACGAACCATTACTGGGCGAATACCCCTATAGCAAGTTCGCCTTAATCGAAAACTTTTGGGAAACCGGATACGGGATGCCATCGTTTACGCTCCTGGGTGAACAGGTAATTCGTTTCCCCTTCATACTCGAGTCTTCTTACCCGCATGAAATTCTGCACAATTGGTGGGGCAACGGAGTCTACCCTGATTATGAGACAGGCAACTGGAGTGAAGGTTTAACGGCTTATCTTGCCGACCATCTGTTTCGAGAAATGGATGGCTTAGGGCATGAGTATCGAAAAGAAATGTTGGCTAGATACAAGAACTACGTCGCCGATGGAGCGGACTTTCCTCTTTCGCAATTCACCTCCCGTAACTCGGCGGCCTCTCAAGCCGTCGGCTATGGCAAGACCCTTATGCTCTGGCATATGCTGCGAATTCAACTCGGCGATGAGCTGTTTTTAGCAGGGTTGCGGCAGTTTTATGAAGACTACAAATTCAAGCGCGCGACTTTCGAAGATATCTCGTTACATTTCTCTCAGGTGAGTGGCCTAGACCTTAGCGGCTTCTTTAGTCAGTGGGTTGATCGAACTGGAGCGCCCGAACTTTCAATATCAGTGGAAGAGGTTATTGGCGACCGTGCTCGAATAATGTTCGCTCAGATTCAGCCAGAAGACCCCTACGCGCTTAGGGTGCCAGTTGCACTTTATTATGAAGGAATGGATATTCCGGAAATTTTTGACATTGACATCACTCAGCGACTCGAAGGCGTCATGGCTGATAACTACGATCAACTGCAGGCTGTGTTAGTCGACCCTTATTTTGATGTGTTCCGAACTTTGGATAGGGAGGAGGCGCCCCCCACCATCGGCGAATTATTCGGTGCTGAGATTATCAGTTTTGTATTACCTCAAGTGAATCGACAGCATTGGGCACAGATGGTCGAGTCCTTCGCCATGGGTGTCGACGCGCAAATAGTAAACGCAGAAGACATCGCTGAAATACCGCAAGATCGATCGGTGTGGATACTCGGGCGCGATAACCCGTTCGCTCAATCTGTTTTCGCTGCAAGTGAATTGTATGGGGTTCAGACGAGTCCAACCGGAATTCTTATGGGTGGGGTAGAGGTAGAATTTGTCGACAGGAGCAGTGTGCTAGTTGCTCGTCATCCAAATAATTTGGAGCTTGCCCTGGGCTTCATCGATGTAGATCAGATGATAGCGATGCCAGGAATGATTGAGAAGTTGCCGCACTACGGCAAGTACTCCTATCTGAGTTTCTTGGGTGATGAGCCTACGAATGATGTGAAGGGGATCTGGTCAAGTCCGGATTCA
>CALKDE010000144.1 GCA_938082955.1 uncultured Pseudomonadales bacterium | reverse complement strand
AATTGCTGGCTGCTGCGACAATACGCTCCTGTCTTTGAATTTCCGAAGCGGCTCCAGCGCGATAGAAACACACTACGAAGAACAGCTAGCAAGCCTAATTAAAATCGCGGAACAGATGCCAGCAGCTAGCGTCGAGATCACCGGCTATGCAGATAGAACTGGCAACCCCGAATTGAATCTTAGGCTGTCTCGTGAACGTTCGAATTCGGTAAAAAAGTTTCTTACTAGCGCAGGCATTCAAAACTCTTCCATTCGCACAATCGCTCATGGCGAGACGAAGCCACTGCATCCCACGCAAACCTTTGAATCCGACTTCTTCGACCGTCGTGTCATCGTTCGTCTTCGCGATAAAAGCACATCAATGCTTACACAAAATCCAGATGGCGAGTAAGCCACTTACATAAATTATTAGAGAGTAATTAGGAGTTATGAAAATGAATGACCTTAGACTTGTAATTGGAAACAAAAATTATTCTTCCTGGTCCATGTGCCCCTGGCTCTTGCTTAAGATGTTTGACGTGGATTTCGAAGAGATTCAAATTACGCTATATCAGGACGATACAGCCGAAAAACTCGGACCCTATTCTCCCTCCTTAAAAGTGCCCGTACTCTTGCATCGGGAGATAACGGTCTGGGATTCTTTTGCTATCTGTGAATACATTTCAGAACAATTTATAAATGATTCCGCCTGGCCTGCTAGCCCGAAACGACGCGCAAGTGCTAGGTCCACTAGTGCTGAAATTCATTCTGAATTCCCGCATTTAAAAAAGGAGTGGCCACTGAATTGTAAGGCTTCCTATAAGCTCAAGCCGTCACCCCAAGTTTTGGATGAGATCGCTCGGATTGATGCAGTATGGAGCTGCTGCCGTCGCAAATTTGGCGAGAACGGTAACTATCTATACGGACGCTTCTCTATTGCAGACTGCCTGTACGCGCCTATCGCTGCGAGTTTCAGTATCTACGGGGCAGATCTCAGCCAAGATGCCCACACCTATATGCAAACTATGCTGGACAATCCTTTCGTGCAGAAATGGTTAACACTAGGGCGCACAGAGCAAGAACCCATTGGAATAGCCTATGCTAACAGCGCTTAGACAGCTGAAGTTAATTTGAAATCAAGTAGCTTGTGCTCTTTCGAGCCCCTTTTATTTTGCACCCTACGAAGAATGCAGCTACAAGGCTCTAACAATGGCGGCACTACTGTCGATAAAGCAATGTAAACCCTTTTATATTACTGAGTACAACTTGTCCGCCACCGCCGTTATTCAATTCTGGTTTGAAGACATTGAACCTAGTCAACAGTTCATCAAAGACGTCGAGTTCGACGAATCGATCCAAGCCAAGTTTGGTGAAGCTTATCAGCTTGCGACGCAGGGTCTTCTCTATGCATGGCGTGAACATCCCCTAGATGCACTTGCGGAAATTATAGTGCTGGATCAGTTTTCTCGACATATGTTCCGCGATACGCCAAAAGCATTCGAGGCGGACACTATCGCACTGGTGTTAGCGCAAGAAGCGATTAGGAAGAAATTCGATAAGGGATTAAACAATAGTAAGAAAGCGTTCTTCTATAAGCCGTTCATGCACAGTGAGTCGAAAGAAATACACGACATCGCGCTATTTTTGTTCGACCAGCCCGGCCTAGAAGACAGTTTTAACTCTGAGATAAAACACAAGACGATAATCGATCGCTTCGGTCGCTATCCACACCGCAATGAAATACTGGGCAGAGAATCGACAGCCGATGAGCTGGAGTTTCTTTCCCAGCCCGGCTCATCATTCTAATAGTCGACCGACTATCTAACAGGCAATACGTCTTTTAGTTTCTCTGCCATTTCCAGAATTGTCTGTTCAGTCGTCTGCCAATCCATGCAGGCGTCTGTTACTGAGACCCCATACTTCAATTTGCTGAGGTCTTTCGGAATAGCTTGGTTGCCATGATTGATATTACTTTCGAGCATAACGCCGATGATGGATTTATTGCCCTCAAGAATTTGATGACTAACGTCTTTTAGCACCAGAGGTTGCATATCTGGGTCCTTACATGAATTCGCGTGACTACAATCAATCATGATATTGCTGCTCACTCCGCCATCGAGCAGTGCTTTCTCGCATTGCGCAACATGAACAGTATCGTAGTTCGGTCCCTTGCCACCACCACGTAACACCACATGTGCATAGGGGTTACCCCTAGTAGTAACAACTGATACCTGACCCTCTGTATTAATGCCGAGAAAGCGGTGTGGACTTGAGACAGATTGCATCGCGTTAACTGCTACGGTTAATCCACCATCAGTTCCATTCTTGAATCCTACTGCAGAAGAAAGCCCAGACGACATTTCGCGATGCGTCTGTGATTCTGTCGTGCGCGCACCAATCGCAGACCAAGCTATAACTTCCTGCATGTACTGTGGTGAGATAGGATCGAGTGCCTCTGTAGACGTTGGCAGCCCTAGCTCAACAATATCGAGTAGTAACTTCCTGCCTTTACGTAAGCCATCTTCGATCTTGAACGAATCGTCGAGATAGGGATCATTAATCAGCCCTTTCCAGCCAATCGCCGTTCGCGGTTTCTCGAAATAGACTCGCATCACTATATAGAGCGTGTCCTGTACTTTATCAGCAAGCGCCTTAAGCCGCTTCGCGTAATCAATAGCGGCTTCGGTGTCATGAATCGAACAGGGACCAACAACAACAAACAAACGCGGATCGGTTCTATCCAAAATTGAGAAGATGGTGTTACGTGCC
>CALKDE010000143.1 GCA_938082955.1 uncultured Pseudomonadales bacterium | reverse complement strand
AATTGCAGGGCAGCGGTGTGACCTGGCCAATCATAGAGCCTAGCCACGACGACTTAGCCAGGCCACTGCTGGGCGAAACGTATGTATTGACGGGCAGCCTCGAGAAAATGCCTAGAAGCGAAGCAAAGGCCAAGTTAATTTCCTTAGGGGCGAAGGTCGCTGGCAGTGTGTCGAAGAATACTTCCTGCATTGTGGCCGGACCGGGCGCAGGATCAAAACTCACCAAGGCAGAAGAATTAGGTATAAAAATCCTTAATGAAGGGGAATTTATTGTGCTTCTTGATGATCTAATTACCTAAGCGGTAAGTTTTCTGCCAGTTCAATGGGGTTTAATCGAAATACCATGAGATTTTACACGACAAAGGCAACCTGTCTGTCTCTGCTAGTTTCGCTGCTCGCGGCTTGTGCCAGTTCGCCTCCAGAGAGCGTCGCGGATATCTGCGAAATATTCGAGGAGCGCAGAGGGTGGTATAGTGCTGCCAAAAGTGCACAGCGGCGGTGGGGTATTCCCATATCGCTAAACATGGCATTTGTCTATCAAGAGTCTTCATTCCAGTCCCGTGCAAAACCGGCTAGGGAAAAATTCTTATGGGTTTTTCCGGGTCGTCGCCCAAGTTCTGCTTATGGCTATGCGCAGGCTCTAGATGGAACCTGGCAGGAATATGAACAGAAGTCGGGCAACACTCGCGCCTCGCGTAGAAATTTCTCAGACGCCATCGATTTCGTCGCTTGGTACAACGCGAATTCTTCACGGATAAGCAACATCTCTAACAATAATGCGGAGCATCTTTATTACGCCTACCACGAGGGCAACGGCGGCTATCAACGCGCTACCTATAGGGATAAACAATGGTTGATGGACACCGCCGCTCGCGTGCAGGTGAATTCAAGCCGATTTGCATTGCAGTTAGATGGATGTAGACGAGAATTAGACAAGAGCTGGTTTGAGCGCCTCATTTCCTAGTAGACTCCCTTTCCAGTGGTAGGCATCTTGAATAAGCAGTGTCGAATACACGCTGTCGAGTTGCACCAATACTGGATCTTGGATTCTGGACTGCGTGAGCGAACCAGATTTTATGGCAATAGACTTTAACAGTAGTAACGAGTAGTAATATGAGTTGGTGGGGAAAGGTAGTAGGCGGAACATTCGGCTTCATGATGGGTGGCCCCTTGGGGGCTGTGCTAGGTGCAGCCCTAGGCAATTATTTCGATGGGGGACTGGATGGTCTCTCGCTAGAGGGTTCTCTGGGTCTAGGCGCTACTGAGCGCGTGCAGTCGGTATTCTTCACCACGACATTCGCGCTGATGGGCTATGTCGCGAAGTCCGACGGCAAGGTCACTATCGATGAAATCGCCATGGCAGAAAGAGTCATGGACCAGATGCGCCTGAATCCACAGCAGCGCACGGTCGCTATTAACCTCTTTAACGAGGGGAAAAAGCAGGATTTTCCTGTCTATGAGGTGCTCGAGCAGTTCAAGCGGGAGTGTTTGCGCCGCAGTAATTTAATACAGATATTTTTAGAGATTATTGTGGCTACAGCCTTCGCGGATGGCCGGTTGGATGCGCGTGAAAAAACTCTTATCGAGGAAATTTCTCGAAATTTAGGTTATTCGAAACCTGAGTTTGACGCATTGATTAGTCGCTTGTCAGGCCAGGCTCACTTCAACGATAGTGCGTCGTCAATAGAGAAGATTAAGGCGTCCTACGAATTGTTAGGCGTGACGGCTAAGTGCAGTGATATTGAGCTGAAGAAGGCCTATAGAAGGCAGATGAACCAGCATCATCCCGACAAGCTAGTGGCAAAAGGCTTGCCTGAAGAGATGATCGATATCGCCACTGAAAAGACGCAAGCGATTAAGGCCGCCTACGATCTAATCAAACAGCAGCGATAAAAGCACTACCGAAACGAATTGTTAATATCTTTTAGCACTTCATTGCCAGGGCACAATTCTTGGTTGTCTAGGCTGTTCAGAGGCTTGTCTACGGTCTCCTGCAATTCATGCAAGTCAGACGTAGACTGATTGATATAAAGTAGGCCAGTCGCGATCTTGCCTTGCTTCTTGTAGGCATTGATGTGATGCAAAGCGTTCTCTTTATCCGTTGGGTCGTAGTCGTTGCTTGTCTTATGCAAGTGAATTGCCGAGCCGTCGTGCAGAGTTATTTCTTTTTCCTTTCCTGCGGCGTAGCTCGTCGTAATCTCCTCGCGCATTGGTACGAAGTCTACTTCGCTTAGGGCCATGTAGTTCTCCCAAGTATTTTTGTATCCATGGGTCGAAAAATCTGTGTTGTTGAATGTCACGCAGGGCGAGATCACGTCGATGAACGCGAAACCTTTATGTGAGAGGCCCGCTTGAAGCAAGGGAATCAGTTGCTTCTTGTCTCCGGAGAAACTGCGGGCAACGAAGCTAGCACCTAGTTCGATTGCGAGCGTAGCCATATCGATATTGTCGAACTGACTTTCTTCGCCTGATTTGGTTCTAGAGCCAATATCAGCCGTAGCTGAAAGCTGGCCCTTAGTCAGACCGTAGGTGCCATTGTTAGCTACGATGTATAGCATGTTTATGCGACGCCTGACGATATGGCAGAATTGGCCAAGCCCTATAGACGCGCTGTCGCCATCGCCTGAAACCCCAACGTAGTAGAGGTCTTTGTTAGCAATATTAGCGCCAGTCGCGACAGAAGGCATGCGACCGTGAACGGAATTAAAGCCATGCGCCTTACTGAGAAAATAGGAAGGTATTTTTGAGGAGCAACCGATGCCGGAAATCTTGGCAACTCTATGTGGTTCTAATGACATTTCAGAGGCGGCTTGAATGATAGCTGCGCTGATCGAATCGTGCCCGCAACCCCCACAAAGAGTCGTCAGAGTACCTTCATAATCTCTGCGCGTTAGACCGATATCATTGGTCTGCATCTGTGGGTGTTTGAATTTTGGTTTATTTATATAACTCATAGTTGCAGCCGTTTTACGCGGGAACTTCTCCGCTTGCATCCACGTCGATCATGGAATCAATAATAGATTTTTCAATGTGCTGCGCGGTAATTAATACGCCATCGTAGCTGAGAATCGAGTGCATTTTTTCTTCGTGGATATTGCATTCAATCTTGAGGAGGCTCTTTAGCTGCGCGTCACGATTCTGTTCAATTACATAGACTAGTTGATGTGCGCCGAAGAATTCCGTGACGCTGTCGTGAAATGGGAATGCACGAATACGCATCGTATCTAGTGTTATGCCTTTTTTGGCTAAACTATCGAGAACTTCGTTGATAGCGCTAATTGTAGTGCCGATAAAGGCCAAGCCCAAATTGTTGGAAGTGGTCTCGGAAAATTCTGGCTCTGGAAGATAGTTAACGGCTGTCTTCATCTTAAGTGTCAACCTGTCCATTACCTCAGCGTAGACGCTGCCATCTTCTGTGTAAGCGGCATAGGAGTCGTGTGAACTGCCACGAGTAAAGTAACTACCCTTATGCGGATGGGTGCCGGGATAGGTTCGATAGGGTATGCCGTCGCCGTCAGAGTCGAGATAGCGCCCATACTTTTCAATTTCGTCTAACTGCTGCGCGTCTAGGACCTTGCCTCTATCGTAGCGGCTCTTGTCATCCCAATTGAGCGGATCACAAATTTGTTCGTTCATGCCGAGCTCTAAGTCGCTCATTACTATCACCGGAGACTGTATTCGGTCTGCAATATCGAACGCACTTGCCGCATAGTCAAAACACTCGCTAGGATTCGCGGGAAATAGCAGCACATGCTTGGTGTCGCCGTGAGAGGCGTAGGCACAACAGAGCAAGTCGCCTTGCTGTGAGCGTGTTGGCATGCCGGTAGACGGGCCAACCCGTTGAATATTAAAAAGTACGATTGGCACTTCGGAGAAGTACGCAAGCCCGAGAAATTCTTGCATCAATGAGATGCCCGGGCCACTAGTTGCAGTAAAAGCGCGGGCCCCATTCCAGCCTGCGCCTATCGCAATACCTATTGCCGCGAGTTCATCCTCAGCCTGCACAATAGAGTATTTTTTCTTGCCGGTGCCAGCATCGATGCGCAGGCGTTTGCAGTACGTCGCAAAGCTATCTACTACAGACGTGGACGGTGTCAACGGGTACCAAGCGGCAACAGTCGCGCCACCGTAGACAGAACCCAGGCCTGTTGCGGTATTACCGTCCATCAGGATTTTGCCCTTGTTCTTTTCGCTTTTCTCCAAGCGCAGAGTGAGTGGACATGCAAAATTATCGATGGCGTATTGGTGGCCGAGTTCCAGTGCGTGGATATTCGGCAGGATGAGTTTTTCCTTGCCGCGAAACTGATCGCTGACCAGTCCGGTTAGCACTTTGAAGTCGATATTGAGAAACGCGGAGAGCGCGCCGACGTAGACAATGTTCTTGAATAACTGCCGCTGCGTTGGCTTCTCGAATTCTTCCAGACAAATGTCTTTGAGAGGGATCGGAAGGTAAGTCACGTCGTCGCGTAACAATTCATTCGCCAATACTTTCGAGGAGTCATACAGCACATAGCCACCTGGTACTACCGAGGCGATGTCCTTAGCGATGGTTTGCTCGTTCATGGCGACGATGAGGTCGACACCTTCGCGCCGCCCCAAATAACCGTTCTCGTTGATCCTCACTTCGAACCAAGTGGGAAGTCCCTGAATGTTGGAGGGGAAGATGTTATGCGGGCTAATGGGTATTCCCATACGAAATACGGCCTTCGCGAACATGCCATTTGCACTCGCGGAGCCTGAGCCGTTTACGTTGGCAAATTTAACTACGCAGTCATTGACCTTGGTCAGGCCAGTGACCTTGGAGCTTTGAATTAGCTCTGACATGTGTTTTCCGCTTTGGCCGTGTTGAATAAATATTTGTGCATGTCCCAAGCATTTGTGGGACAGCGCTCGGCGCATAAACCACAGTGCAGACATAAATCTTCATTCTTCGCCATTATACGTCCGGTGCCTATTAATAGTCCGGAAACGTAGAGGTCTTGCTCGTCGTTCTCAGCGGGAGCTAGAAGGTTTGTTCTGAGTTCGGCTTCATCCTGATTCGGGGTAAACGTGATGCAGTCGGTAGGGCAGATGTCCACACAGGCA
>CALKDE010000142.1 GCA_938082955.1 uncultured Pseudomonadales bacterium | reverse complement strand
CACCAAAGAGACGGCATCGCCGGCTGATAACCAGTCGGAAAAACCCGCATTGGCGCCATTGTCCTGCACGATATACAGATCGGCCGCCGTTATGCGGCCGTCTTCGCGGAAGCCCATTTTTATATGGCCCTGAAAACCATGCCGCGCGGAGCCAATGTAATACTCTTCTTCTCGGGAGATGCGCAGCATAACTGGCCTACCTGTCAGTCGTGCCATGTGTGCAGGAATAGACATGCTCGGATAGGCGCCACCTTTGGATCCGAAACCGCCGCCACAGAACTCGGCCACGAACACCAGGTCTTCTGGCGCGATACCGATGTAAGCCGCAAGCCCCGGTACTGGAAAACTCTGACTCTGACTTGACCCGTAGACAAAGCACTTGCCGTTTTCCCAATAGGAAAGCACCGAGCGGGGCTCCATGGATAAATGGGAGTGACTGGCGGTTACAAAACTCTCATCGATGACGAATGCCGCTTCATTGAACCCTGATTCCAAATCCCCCACGCTCCACTCTACGGCAGCCTCCCCCTGCGGCAGGGTATTTTCGCCGGCTGTAGCAAATTCTGCAGCACTCCACTTAATGGAGCGAATGCCTTCTCTTATAGATGAATTACCCACATTCCCTTGAGTGCGAGCGTCGGGGCCATCGGGGCGCAGGCTAGTCAGCGGATCTACCGTAAAAGGCAGTGCTTCGAACTCAAAGGTGATGGCCGCGATTGCATCTTCGGCGGTTTTCTCGTCAACCGCGGCTACCGCGAGAATAGGATCTCCCACATAAGCAGGTTCGTTGGTCAGAATATGATTAGCAACACCCTCGGGGCTGGGGACGTCGTCTGCCGTAAGCACGGCTACAACGCCTTCCATTTGTAACGCAGCGCTGGTATCGATTCTTCGAATGCGGGCATGAGGAACCGGGCTGGTGAGCAGACGTGCATAGAGCATGCCCTCAACCTTGAAATCCTCTGCATATTTGGCCTTGCCGTTTACCTTGCCGTGAACATCCGGTGGCGTAAAATTCTTACCGATGAGTGAATAGACCATGGTCGTTCCGCCGTATTGTCAGAGAGATTACGCTCTATACTAAAGCAAAAAGAGGAGAGTAAAAACACTATCTGGACAGGATGGGTTAAAGAAATGCGGTCAGCATTAAAAATGTAGCCGTATTGAATTGGTCGGGGGAAATTTGTGCTAAACGCACTCTAGCTAAATAGAAAATCTGCGATAGCCGGCAACCAAGCCACTCGTGCGAACCCCCAGGTGGCTGTCACTAAGAGCAGGCCACAGCAGAGCATTGTCACCGAAGCGGCGGCTAGCAACTGCTTGCTACTCTCTTGAGATCGGGCGCGGATCATTAGCTCCACGATGAGTAGATTGGGAATGTAGAAGAAGAAGGCCATGATGTGATCGAACCAGCCATCGAATTCTTCAGTGTGGCCTACCCAGTCAGTAAGGATCAGCCACAGGCCATAATCCATACGATAGAGCCATGAACCGATAGCTAGCGCATAGAGGCGCCAGGCCCAGGCCTGATGGTCCAAGAGTTGCCGTGCCATGGCATAGCGCACGGTCTGCACGGCGGCCACAAACATCAAGATGCCATACAAGCTGAAGCCGATGTCCATTACCAGCCCGCCGACGGTGCCTTTGATAGCGATGAACGATAATCCCCCAATCGCAGCAACCATTGACAGGAAGATATAGAGTCGACCGGTCCAATGATGTACGCGCGGGTAGTTGCTGCGTATTGGTTCGATTAGCTGCATGCCGCCGAGGACCAAGATCAAGCCACCGGCTGCGAAGTGCAGGCCAATGCCCACAGAGGCCTGTGGCTGGCTCGGATCATAAATCTCCGGTAGCACATTATTCCAGCGCAGCATGTCATTCTCGAAATACGCCGCCGCGTAGTTGGCAAGAATATAGAGGCCGAAAATGAAGGAGCTAGTCCAGACGATGACAAGCAAGGCTCGACTGGAGAAACGGTAAAGAGCATCACCGTTATTGCTCAATTGGCTTGAGTCGCCGGTATTTTCTGTTATGACTGTCAATGGAACTACTGCCTAATAGGTAAGTACAACTAGTCGAATTTGAATTATTGTGGGCTCTAGAATACTACTCGTTCGGCTGGATAAGTACAGTGTTCAAGTAATATTGGCCACCAACTTATGGTTAAACCAGTAATGTAATTGTTCACCGCAAACTTTACTTCAACAAATGATCGGTAGCCTATCGAAGGCATCCACTCAGTCTTAAAACGCCTGAAGAACTTCTCCATTGGCGTATTGTCCCAGCAGTTGCCTCTACGACTCATGCTTTGTTTTAATTCCCGTCACTGATACATACATCCGTCATTCCCATTCAACAAAGTTAGATCAAATGCAAACACTTCTATAATTTCGATCAAAGTTTGTCACAACTTAGACAATAGTATGTGTAGGGGAGCAATGAAACTATCCTGACTAATCTGGGGTGTACTCCGGGTGTGGGGTGCTCACTGGGCGGTTACTAGGAAACAGGGTTAGGGTGCAGCTATATAGAGCTATCGAGGGCTGAAGAGCCACAGGAGAGATTATGGACGGTAATGGTTAAGAGGCAGGAGTCGAACCCACTGGACTTCCCAGTCCTTTCATAAACATCTCTCATAGAGTTACAACTTAACGCTATTTTGTGTCTAGCCAACCCTGAGAATTCCGCTTCTTATGCTCTCATAGCATTTCTTCATGAGGTTTAAAATTCATAGCGCAGCGATCAATAAAATTATCAACATATTTGAGATCAGATTGGGCTTTCTTTGCATCAGCAGGAGTTAGGTTTTCTTTAGCTGGGAATAGTCCCATTCCTGAGAGCAAGCAGTTCCAAGACCTATGTGTATAGTAAGTTGCTATATTAAGACGTTTTAACTCTGCTTCCAAGTTTTGTATGTTGTACCAACAATTAAGCATAGCTTCCAAGTTGTTTGAAATATTTTTATTTTCTCGGTTGTCTATCCAATACTGACTATCGCTTCTTGAATTAGTTTTATAATGTAAAACTATGTAGTCTCGAATACCTTCAAAATTCATATTCACGCGCTGGTTGAATTCATCCTTATGTTGGTTGGTAAATCCCCCTTCCTCAAATGCTATGGCAAATTGCTCAATCGTAGCGTATATAAATTGTATAGCTGTTGCTTCCAATGGTTCTATGAAACCTTGAGAAAGCCCGACAGCCACACAATTGTTACGCCAAGACACTTGTGTCTTGCCAACTTTCATTTTTAGATGGCGAGCTTCGATGTCATCATCTAGAATTCCCAAGTGTGCTCTTAGCTCTTTCTCAGCCTCATCTTGAGTACAATATTGTGAGCTATAAACATACCCATTGCCAAAACGATTAGTCAGCGGTATCTGCCATGCCCAGCCATTCGTTAGTGCCGTCGATAAAGTTTCCGATGGTATATGTGGATCAATTTCGGTCGGAAGTGCAATGGCAGAATCGTTAAACAGGTTATCTGAGAAACTAATAAAGGGCACCTTTAAGGTTTTTTCCAGAAGAATTGAAGTAAAGCCGGAACAGTCAACAAAAAAATCAGCAGAAAACGTCTGACCATTGCTAAGTTTTAAAGAACTTATATCACCATTCGAATTTTGTGCAACACTTTCGACGGTTCCCTGAATGTGATTGATACCACGTTCAACCGCTTTTTTTCGTAAGAATTTTCCAAGCAATATAGAATCGAAGTGATAGCCATATTGAAAATTAAATGGAAAGTTTTCTGATGGAATTGGCGCCAATTTTTTTTCCGTTAAACTTGCCATTAAGGAAAAACGATTAGGATTAGCTATGACATCAACCCCTTTTCGGCGCTGAGTTGCATTATTGTAATGATAGTTAAATGTCAGTGAATCAAGGCCGCATGGGAAAGGGTGAAAGTACTCTTCATAGCCAGAGACCGTTGACCAGTTCTTAAAACTTATTCCATTTTTATAAGTTGCATTGCATTCTGGCATCCACTCAGACTCGCTGATATCCAAAGAATCCAAAAAAACTTTTAGGAGTGGAGTAGACCCTTCGCCAACTCCAATAACGCCGATATCAGGTGATTCAATTAAGGTGATTTTTATTCCAAGGTGCTGCCATTTTTTTTGTAACACGTTGGCCGTCATCCAGCCTGCAGTTCCACCACCTAGGATCACAATATTTTTTACTTTCAAATCGTTCATTATTTCCTCGCCAATAATAAATAGTGCGGCTCTAATTTAGCGGTTCAGGTTGGTTAGGCCTTAATCTTGAGTACAAATTTTTATGAATTTAGATAATAAATAAATCTAATCAAATCAAAGGGAATGGCATAGTCTATCTTCGCTCCCTCGTTTGCGTATAAGTAGAGTAAAAGCTACTTCCCTCTAAGTCTAGAACTTCTTTGCCAGGGGCAATCTCCAGCCAGCCCCAGTAATAAGCTGAAACTCTCTCCAAACTGCGGCAACATTAACCTATCCAGTGCTTGAATCACTCTTCCCAGTTCCATCTAGACAGTAAGGCATCATGCACATATCCTTTCCTACAAAATACATGTGCTGGTTCCGTGAATCGATGGTAGTCTTCGATTTGAGCAGTCGCGTTAGCGCTAGCTTAACTCTAAATAAAGATGCCCAAAAGGCAGCCAAGGCTACTGAAATCAATTTCTAGAATAAAGAGAAGGAGCCTCAAGCAATGACACAGAACCATTGGGCATCGTTCTCAGGCCAGCAACTTGCGTCTGCCTATGCCCTGGAAGCTGATGCTTTTGCTGCAATAGCAATGAGCCCATGTTTTGATAGCCTTATCAGGCAATTCGAACACTACGATAGCTATCTGAAAACCCTGAATAAAGATTCCAAGCATCAGAAAATTGTACATTCTCTAATGAAGGATGATGGAATAAGCGATAACGCGGTTCCCACTAGGGAATTGGCTCAGCTTTTCTGTTTGGCACAAATCGCCGCTTGCTCTGAATTATTCAAAGATTGGAAATTTATCTCACACATCTGAATCAAGAAGGCATGCGAGCTTCGATTGATCAAGGTTGCGCTGACATAAGGAGCATCCAGAGGATTTCACCTGAAATTCGTCCCGAGCAATACAGCGAAGCACAAAGACAGCTGCTCAACGGGGTAAATATCATCCAAAATGTAGAGACCGTTAGAGTTTTGCAAGTGGTTAAATTACTCGGCCTGATCTCGACCCGGCTAGTGAAATTCAGCAGCTATCTCTCGGGGTTGGTAATGGGTATCGTGATCTC